>PAOC01000108.1 GCA_002708465.1 Planctomycetota bacterium | reverse complement strand
AAAAATAGATATCCCGCCAGTCTACATTCCCCAGCGCAAGGTGCAAGCCTCTCGCGGTCAGGACTTACTCAATTATCAATTCCTGCCGCGCTTCTTTCGGGTTTGTCGGCTCCAAGGTACCCTTCACAGGCTGAATTGAAGGGGTCTCCTCGACTTTATCAGACGGTGGAGCCGGCGCGGGAGCCGGGGCAGCCGTCGTAGCTTCCGCAGCCGCTTTTCCGGTGAGATGGCGGTAGTTTTCCTCCGGAGTGAAATGCTGCAATCCGAGAGTTCTGATCTCCGCTGTAAGAGAGCAGGCGTATCTTGCGGTCTTGCGGTCGAAGGTACGTTTGAGGTAGATAGTCGCTCCCTCGGTATCCTTCACAAACTCGAGAACCTTGTCGCCGCTGACTTTTTCAATGATTCTGCGCAGCTTCCATTTTCGTGCCTTCATCTCGCGGATGTAATAGGCCACGTAGTTCTCAGGAAGCTGAGGTCCCCTGTAGTGACCCGTCCAGGTAGGCTTGAAATCGGTCCCTGCGAGGCCCTGGGGGGCGTATCGATAGCCTTTCTTGTATTCCAGCTCCGGGTGGACAGGGAAGTCCCCCAGCTCTTCAGGAATGTAAGGAGTAGGGGCTTTAGCCGTGCTGCCTGCGCAGCCGAGGCAGAAAGCTAATATGACGAAAACCGGAACGCTGGCCGCCAGGCGGCGCATCAAGTAACCACGAAAACTCTTCACTTCTGATACCCTCCATGCTCTCCCATTGATGGGAATGCTAGTTTAGTTCTTCCCCCCGTCAATTGTGTTACAAGCAGCGGTGGACTCCTCTTTTTCCCGCCTGGAAAGATCTGACTCAGGGAATCACCATTCCGACTGGAATGAGTCCTCCCCTACAGGCAGGAAAGTCTTAACGCTGAAAGCACTTAGGAAGTATGCGGCAGATTTTAGTGTTTTTTTTATCGGTCGCAAGACAAATAGCTCGCTCCACTCCCCAGGAACTGTCATTCAGGCTTTCCAACCGGCTGAAAACCCGCAGATTGACTGGCAATTGAGCCCATTTCAAGTCGGTAGCGCATTTGCGAGGAGATGTTACTCTTTAATAGACCGAGGGCCACGGTGGACGGGTATCCAGAGGGCCTGAAAGTATGTCGATAGCGCAGCTTTTTCATATCCAGGAGACGGAGCGGCAGGCTTCGCCAGCCGCTCTGAGTTCCGTAGCGCAAAGTATCAGCCGCGGTCACGGGAGAAATCTCGCCCGTGGCGGCCTGGTTTTTCTCGTCGCCTATTTTTGCGTCTGGCTCTCGCTCATCTCGGTAGCGCACAGCTGAAGACCAGCATCTGCGGATCGACCTATTCGTCGAATCGGGGGTCGGTCGGTTTCCGCTCTTTCTCTTCGTCATCGTCATCGAGGGTTTTGATGCGAATCGGTTCCTCAGCCTTGGTCTCCGCATAGTCCTTCCTTGGGGCGGCCGGTTTCTCCGAAGAGTCCGGGCCGGCGCTCAGGATGAAGAATCCGATGACGAGCATCGCCGCGAGGCCGGCCAGGGGAGCCAGCCAGCGTGGCCGGGAGCTGACGATGGCGAAGGGTTGGTTCGTTTCGCCATCGCGGATTTCAGAGAGCATCTTCCGCCAGCGCTCATCGCTGACCTCGGGCGGCCGGTCGTTTTTTGCGATCCTGGTGAGTTCTTCCGCCTCGGCCGCCAGCTTCCGGTACTCTTCAGAGCTTGCGAGGTACCCCTCGACCGTTTCCCGCTCTTCTCCGGAGAGCTCTCCGTCGAGGTAGGGGCCGATCAATTCGATGAATTCTTCACGTGACATAGTTTATTCCTGAATTCTGTTTCTCTGGTTTTTTCGGGAGGACTCAGCTGGGCCTGTAGCCCATGGAGCTGAGTGATTCCTGTAGTTTTTTCCGGGCGTAGAAAAGTCGAGACATTACGGTTCCAACGTTGCACCCCACGACCTCTGCAATTTCTTTGTAGGAGAGATCTTCAGACGTGTGGAGGACGAAAACAATCTGGTGTTTATCTGAGAGCGAGGAGATGGCCTGCTGCAGGTTCTCCCGGAGCTCCTGTTCCCGGGCATATTCAACAGGAGCCTGGGCCGGAGCTCTGCGAGCGGTCGGCTTTCCAAGGGCCTCCATGGCGGACTCTTCCATGCCATGGAGGGGACGGCTTTTGCGGCTGCGCGTGAAATCGATCGAGCGGTTGACGGTGATCCGGTAGAGCCAGGTGAAGAACTTGGACTCGGTCTTGAATTTTTCGAGTGCCTGGTAGACGCGAAGAAAAACTTCTTGCGCAACATCGAGCGCGTCTTCCCTATTGCGTACAAAACGGAAGGAGATTCCGTAGACTCGCTGCCGGTATTTTTCGAAGAGGAATTCAAACGCGGCTTCATCGCCGGCAAGGAAGGCTTTCACCTTGAGAATGTCTTCGTTGTCGGAGGAGTCTCTCAATTTCTTTTTCCGGCGATCCAGGGCGGGTTGAATCGGGATGACGACGGCGCCACCTCGACGGGGCTCATGGCGGACCTTCACCTCAACGTGCGAGGGGGAATCAATGGGTCCGCGTTGGCGTACCAACGCGCCGTTGATTGTAGCGGGGCTGAGTTGGGCTCTCATCATCTCTAATCTTTTGAAATATTAGTTCTCATTGAATACTGACGGGTTTCCGCGGGTATTTATTCGATTCCCGGGAGGGAAAAATCCATCAAGGGGCCGATAAGAGATGACTTGGCTCTTTTTTTATTGACAGAAGGCGTACAGACTTCTAATTTGCTTCTAATTAAACCGCTGCCCGAGAGGGCCAGTCAGGTTTTAGATAGAAGCGGGCTTTACTTAAGAGGAGCTTACAGCCCGTACGAAGAGAGGTCCGCGGTGGATGCGGGCCGAGATAGAGAAGAAGAATAGAAGAGATGTATCCCTCGGAGACGGTTTTCACCGTCAGGGCCTGTGAGAGTGGTCGGTGGCTCGGTTCCTGGTCTTCAGTTGTATTGGAGAACGGGCATAGGCTTGAGGTATTAGTTCTTAATCAATGTTAGTTAGATATTCGCGATTCAACCTACCCTTCCCTACACACCCCACTCGGTAGGTTCCTCCTTTTTCCTCGTTTATTTCAGACCCAAACACCTCCTCATCGAGTAGGGACGATGAGGAGTTTTTTATTGCCNNNGTTTTNGCGCCNGGAGTTGCCGNGAGCGCGAGATGCGCCTCTTTCCCNACGGTTTCCGTGGGGGNAGATGATACGATACGGTCGTGGGCCNGCGGGGTCATTGCNCCGTAAANGTGGTCGAATTCTTGCGAATCCAACTCTCNGCGGAGTCCGGTGGATGCAGNTAGTGNGCCGCATAAANGACNTNCTNTTTTCCGGTCCTCCCGAAGAGCTCACCGGTNCCAGGGGCGTCCTGNTNAAGGNNGGACNGGTGGNCTANCTCCTGGTGGGNAAATTTCGCAGGGATTTCTGTCTNGAGCGGGCGGCCAGCCTGACCTTCTATTCCATCATNTCGCTCATACCCATGACGGTNCTGTTTTTCAGTTTCGCCACCAAGTTCATGGGNGAGCGGGAGCGTATCAAGGAATGGTTTATTCTCAAGATACCGAAGCTGCTGGCGCCGGGGCAGGAAGAAAAAGTGAGCGCCTGGCTCAAGGAAGACATCGGCAGCAATGCTTTCCAATTGCCGGAGGACGCCAGCTGGCTGATGGATTTCACCGCTGTTTGCGGACTGGTCATCATCTCACTGGGAATCTTCATCGCCACCGAGAGGGTCTTCAACCACATCTGGCAGGTGGACAAGCGNAGGAACTATNTACAGCGGCTGTTGGTTTTCTGGGTGATCCTGACGACGAGCCCTCTGCTTTTTGGAGCGTCCCTCTGGGCTGAGGATATGTTGCCCACCGGCGGCCTGAAGTCCTTTCTTCAGGATTCACCATACTTCGCGGCCTTTCTCGCCTTTCTGGCCTTTACCTTGTTGTACATCTTCATGCCGGCGACGAAAGTTCGTTTCCGTAGCGCCGTGATCGGGGGGATCGTGGCTGCGATTCTCTGGCAACTGGCCAAGTATGGTTTTCTCTACTACCTCGACCAGATTAATAACGTCACGAGGTTTTATAATAAGATTGCCGCCCTGCCGCTCTTTCTCATCTGGCTCTACGTTACCTGGATGGTGGTTCTCTGCGGGGCACAGCTCAGCTTTGTTCATCAGAACCTTGCCGCCTTGTCGAGAGCCAGGCGGGCTCGTTCGGCCAGTGGGAAACGATCCCTCGCGCAGATAGGCTTGCATCTTCTTTACAGGGTCGGGGTCGCNTTCAGCTCCGGCGGCAAGACCCCATCGCTGGAGGCGGTGGCGAAGGATCTTGGCCTTGAGAACAGCGAAGGCCTTGGAGAGGCCGCGTCTGTGCTGCTTCAGGAGAATGTATTATTAGGGGAGGGTTCCGGCGAGGGTAACTATGCCCTGGCGCGGGATCCGGCCCATATACGGCTCAAGGAAGTCATGACGGGGCTGCGAAAAGCTGAGTTTCCCGGCGAGAAAAACACGGTAGAATCGTCGGCTGGGAGCGACTGTGATGAGCCAGGCATCAACCGGCTTATCGTCTCGGCGAACGCTTCCTGGGAAGGCTCCTTTGAGTCTTTTACCCTGGCTGATGTGCTGCCTTTAGAAGGAAAAAAGACAGGCTCCCAAGCCCTTTCTGCAGAACAAGATAGGGAGTCCGACTGATTAATTTTGACATGGTACACAACGCCCAATTACTATCTTGGTTTCAGAAAAGAACCGGGAAGACAAACAAGTGATAAAGTCAGGAACCGGGCACGAAGCAACAGGCCCATTTCCATTTCCTTCCAGTTTCCAGTTTCGCGAAACTGAAAAGGCCACGCTCGAAGCTTTTTTCGAGAAGGTGTTTTTCGCTCAGTGCTTTACTGACGAAAAGCTTGAGGCCATCGATCGCATGCGCTGGAGGCCTGGGAAGGCCGAGCAGGCTGAAGAGGATGAGGCCGTCGAAGAGAGCCAGGAGGCCGCCCCGGACGCCTCTTCCGGGGGTGTTTCGTCTGCTGAGAAGCTGCCGGATGAGGCCACTCGTTATGTCATGCTCTGTCGCGGGGCGGATGGCATAGGGAAGACGAGAATCTTTCGTCACCTGCGCGAGCGCGCCCAGGAAAAAGAAGTTTCGGTTTACGAAACACACAACTACGAGGTCGAGGGGATCCCGCTCAAGCCCTTCCTCCATACGATTCGGCGGATCATGCGCGACCTCGACGGCAAGTCGGGTCTCGGCCAGGCGAATCAACGAGTCGGCTCGTCGTTGATCAATCGCTACCGCCATGCGCTCGAGAGCTTGATTCCCGAAGCTTTCGGCGATGCCGGGGCTTCCGCCGAAAATAGCTTTCTCAATTCAGAGAATTGGGAGGACGAGAAGGTTCGGATCTTTGATGGCATCACCCAATTCCTCCTTGAGGTTTCGGTTCACAAGCCCCTGCTGATCCTGGTTCATGACCTGCATTGGGCTGACAGGGCGACGGTCGAGTTGCTCCGGTATATCGGGCGCAATCTTCAGCTGCGAAACGAGGCTCTGTCGGCGGAGCACTCTTCGGCGGAAGGAGGCGATGCGGGGCAGGTAACCGAAGATTGGGAGAGGCTCTCGACTCACACAGATCTTGCCGCGACCGAGGCGGGTCAACTGGAAAAAGCGGAAGCGATCCGGGGGGTGAAGAGAGCCTCCCCGAGACCTGGCCGTCCCGGTTGATGTTGCTTGCGAACTATCGCTCACATGATGAAGACTCAGGCGGTGAGAGCGACCGCTCCATCGAAAGTCTCGGGAGGGAGAACTTCAGCTTTCACGGTGAGCTTCGGCCCCTGCATCGGCAGGAGGCGCGGCATTTTCTCGAGAAGTCAATCGAGGGAGTCCAGGTGGGAGGTGAGGAGCTGGAGATCACNGCNGACGCGGCCGATGCGGTGTTTGAATTATCCGAAGGGTTCCCGAGNTTTCAGCAGGAACTGTTCCGGGGAGTTTTCCTGGGCAAGTCGAACCTNGCCTGCTGGAGTGGNGAGAGCTTCANGGAATACGTNGANAGCGCCACCGGCGCGNGCGGTCTTGAATTATTAGAAGATGCTCCCGNGCGCCANCGTATCCTGGTGCGCCGNCTCGAAGAGTATTTCNNNCCGGGNGAANAAGCGCGTTTGTCCAATGAGGCCNGGGTGTTGCAGGTTCTCGCCCTGGCTCGTCGACCCGTGAGGAGTGACCTGGTGGGTCACATCCTCGCGTTACNGGAGNCCGNCCCCGGNGCCGCCGAAGAGATGGNCGCGGCGGCNGGCAAGCTCGGNTGNTTTTCAAAAGCCGAGGGANCCGAGAAGGTCGAGGNGATNCTGGGAGCTCTCGAGCAGCGTGGAATTACAGCCCTCGCGAGTCCAGGNAAGTATTATTTCAGGCTNTGGGATTACACCCAGGTCGTGGAGGCGACGATTGAGCCNGAGGTCAAGACGCTCATTCATCANCGAATTGGNGAGGAATACAGGNGGCGTCTCGGCGAGGGGAANGGCGAGGCCATNNCTACCGGCGAGGAGGTCTACGAGGTNTATNATCATCTCAGCCGGGGCAAAGAGTCATCCTCGGCGGTGGAATTTGGTCTCGCGGCTGGAAATCGTTTTGAGCGGACCTTCGCGCTTCAGAAGGCGAGAGATCTCTATACCGAGATGGTCTCCCTTCTCGCGGCGGAGGAAGANCTGCCGGAGCGCCTGACGGTTCTCGAACACCTGGCCAGGGTCCAGGCGACCCTTCGTGAACACGATGGCGCCCTTGAATCGCTCACGAGAATCAACCAGGAGGAGGCGGGCAGCCTGGAGCCCGCCGTCCGGATGGATCTCTACCTCCTGGAGGCCCAGGTGGTTGCCACCATCGATCCAGGCAGGGCGCTCAAGGTTCTGGCCAGAGCGCAGAAGATCGTAACCGATGAGCAGAGTATTGAGTCGATCAGGATTCAGCTCGAGGTTACCCGCTGCAGGATGCTGCGGCAGGACTGGAAGCGGACGATCAATTTCGGGCTCAAGGGAGCGGAGCAGGCGCAGAAGATTCCTGGCTGCGTCGAGCTAGGCATGTTCTACCGTTACGTCGCTCGCGCCTTTTATCGCAAGGGAGATTACACCCACGCCCTCGATAATTTTCAGAGGGGTCTCGCTGTCGCTGAGGATCTCCAGCATTACTCCCTCACGGTGAACATCCTGGATGACCTGGGAAGGGTTTATCTTGAGAGGGGAAATCACTTTCGCGCCGCGCGGTATCTCTACAAGGCTCTCGAGATGCGCCAGCGGCAGCAGGATGTCGCCGGGCTCTGCAAATCGTATGACCAGCTGGGCCTGGTCTATCGCCGTGATGGTGACTACCACAAGACGATCGACAATCTCAGCCGCAGCCTGAATCTCAAGCTTCGAACGGGTGATTTCGAGGGACTCAACCCGACGTTGGGAACCCTGGGAGATCTTTGTTTTCGCCTGGGCAATTACCAGGTCGCCATCGATTATTTCAGCAAAGAGGTTGAGAACAGCAAGAAGGTCAAGGAGATCGAGGCCGATGAGACAGGAGGCCTCGCGGATGCCTTCGTGCGAATGGGACGCGTCTACTTTGAGATCGGCGATCTGAANCAGGCGGATAAATTCTGCAAGCAGGTTCTGATCCTCGCCTCCGAGTTTCAGCTGAAATCGTACGAGGCCGATGGCCTGATGCTGGATGGAAACATCAAGGCTTACCAGCTNGACTGGAATCTCGCGGAGAAGAGCCTCAAGCAGGCGGCTGATTCCTATGGAAAGCTCGGTCATAGAATCCGCCAGGCCTGCGCTCTGCTTGACCTGGCCGAGACGAAATTCGACCGTGAATATTATGCCGAGGCTCTCAAGCTCGCCTCCAGAGCCCAGGTGATCGCCGAGGATGTAAGGGCTCTCGATCTCCAGGTGAGAGTCCTGACGGTCAAGGGGAACGTTCACAGGCACCTCAAGGGTGGAAATTCCGAGAAGGTTCGCGAGCAGCTCGGCAAGGCGATCGAGCTGAGCCAGAGACTGAGCGATATCAGGGTTCTCTTCGATCTTTACTACGCGCTGGCAAAGGTCCATCACACCGACCGTGAGTTTTCCGAGGCCTCGACCTATTACGGTAAGGCNGATGCGATCATCAAGCGNATCGCNGAGCAGATGCCCGAGGANCTGCGCTCCNGGTTCTCCGATGANCCCAGGCGNAAGATNTTCGCGGAGGANTTTCTCCGCTTTCAGAAGGAATCCGAGGCCAAGGGGCCGACTCTCGAGNGCCGTGACCGNACGNCATCCCACGGAGATCTCAGGGAGCGCCCNGTGGGCTCCGATGATTACAAGGGCTTGCTGGANAGCGTACTCTCCNTCAANAGCAGGATGAACCANCTGGACTTCCACCAGGACTGTCTTGNCGAGGCCCTGGANCTGACCGGNGCCGAGCGCGGCCTCATCATGGTGGTTAATGACCGTCAATACGCGACCGTAGCTTCAGAAGGCTTTGGAGATGATTTCTCCGCGCATCCAGAGGCCTCCTCGGCGAGCCAGCTTGCCCAGGAGACCATCCGTCGCGGCCGCGGAGCTTACAGCAGCGGAGGTGAAGAGGAAGGTCACGGCAAGATGAGGCCCCTCAAGGTTCTGCGGGACCGCTCTGTTCTCGTGATTCCTCTGAAGACGGAGGACCGGGTGCTCGGTAGCATCTATCTCGACCGGTTGAACTCCCTGGGCTCTTTTACGCCCAGGCACCAGGTGCTGCTGGAGGCCTACGCTCTCCAGGTCGCCGTCGTTTTTCAGAATCGTCGCCAGCTTGATGTGGCGATCCGTGAGCCGGTTACGGGATTCTATACGCCCAGCTACTTCCTTGACCGGCTCCGCGATGAATACAGGCTCTTCAATCTGCATGACAAGTCCTTCTGCCTGGCGGGCTTCTATCTTCCCGTTCTTGAAGATTCCGTGGGTGAAACTCAGAGTGGCCTCGGGGACAAGCTGGCAAAAGAGATCGCCTCGGTCGCCAGNGGAGCGATNGTTTGCTGGGGTAACCCGGTTCTCTACCTGCTCTTTCGGGATACAGACCTGGGTGTCGCTGAGCAATACACCATCAGGGTGCAGGAGAGGCTGCAGAACCTGCTCGGCGAGGATGTTCCCTACGAGGCGCTACCGGTCGAGCGCCGCTACCAGCTGGGTTCGGATATTTATTTTGACCTGCGCCGCAAGCTGCTTCCCGAAGAGTGCGATCACAAGACGCTCACGGACCTTCGCCAGCTCCTCGCCAAGGATGTAAAGCTCAAGGAGGCCAAGAGAATCCTGGAGCGTCAGATCATCGAAAGCACCCTGCGCAAGACCAACGGCAACATCACCCATGCCGCGCGGGAGCTGGGAATCCATCGTCCCCAGCTCTCCAACTATCTGAAGAAATACGGGCTGAACAAAGAGCGCTTCGAGAGTTCGATTGACACCTCTCGCATCTCCCCGATAGAGAACTGAGAGAGAGTCTTTCAGTCTTCTCCTGGGTTCTGCCCGGGAAATAAGGCGCTGAGCTCTTCCTCACCGGGCTGGCCGCCGAATTCGGAGAGCTCAAAGGCCTCGGCGAAGGTGACCTCCGCGCCGTGCGCGCTTCCATAGGTCTCGACCAGGCGCTGGCGGCAGGATTCGGCCGGTCGCTCGAGGACCTCACCCCAGGTGTTCTGCAGCCACAGAAGACGCTCACCGGCCTCGGTGGGGACGTCTTCTGTTCCAGGCCGCATATTGTAGGCAAGCCATTCGTAGAATTGGGATTCGTGACAGTCGAGCGCGCGCCATTTGCGTTCGGCTACAGAGTCAATATCTACCGCCACGTCAGCCCGGAAGGGCGCGGGNCGGGTGAATTCATCGAAGAGGTAGGCGATCACCGGGTTGGTTTCAAGATGGGGGACCTCGGGGCAGACGAGGGGAACGGTTACCATGTACGCGGCATCCTGCACCAGGGTCGAGGTGTAGCGGTGGTCGGGGTGGTAATCGTTTGGCCTGTGGGTGAGGATCAGGTCGGGGGCGANCTTCCGCACCCTGCGGATGAGGTCCAGGCGGTTCTCGAGGCTCGGAACCAGGCAGCCGTCATCGTGATCCAGGATCTCGTAGCTCACCTTGAGCACGCTCGCCGCCCGCTCGGCCTCTTCGCGTCGGCGTTTCTCAAGCTTGTCCGGAGCCTCCCGATGATGTCCGGCGTTGCCATTGGTCATTGAGATGAAGGAGACCTGGTCGCCACGGTCGCTCCAGAGCGCGGCGCAGCCTCCGGCATAGATGTCGCAATCATCCGGGTGGGCGCCGATAACGAGGATCTTTTTCATGATGATCTGGATGTCGTGGTAAAAGCTTTAAGAATATGGCAGCCATGATACCAGTAGACCGGTTTGAGCCGGCACCACTTTACCAGCCGAGCGTCTATCCCGGATCGAGCCCGGCGGAATCATTCCTCCACCTTGGTGATACTATCGAGCTCCTGGGGAAAGACCTGGACCCTGACCGGCTGGAGCGTGAGCTCTCCGCGCGCGGTCACAGGGCGCTTGGCGAGCGCCAGGCGGTTCTCTGCAGCGGCTCCAACGCATGCCCGGCCCAGGTCCGGGCGAAGCTTGCCGATCTCCCCGGGAACCTGTGTGTGCCCTTTCTTCTTGTCGAGCTGGAAGGCGCGGCGCCTGTTTTCGCGGCCCACGCCTCGAGCTATGGTGTCATCCCGGCGACGCTCGATGATGTGGGCGTTTCATCCCGCTGCCATCTTGCCTATTTCACCGAGCGACAGCTCACCCGGGTGAATGCCAGCGAGGGACCACGGTACGAGCTCTGCCGCATCGAGGGCCTTCGGCTCGACTGGAACGGCATCGAGCTTGAAGACTCGCCCCTGGCGTATCTTGCGAAGAGCGGAGTGCTCTGTCTCGATGGGGCTCCCGCTCAGCTCGCGCATTACGACCAGCGGTCCCTGCTGGAGAGCCTGTTCAAGGAGCTTGGGTCCGACAGCTCCCTGGGCGAGCTGGAGGATTTTTTCTCTTCGCCGGGAGGGCTCTACAGGAACCTGAGGGACGAGATCCTCCGGGCGGGTCTCTGGCGTCCGCATCGGCTGGCCCAGACTCCCATCCGCTGACGCGAGAAGCTCAGCTGACTCCCAGCTTTTCAAGACATCCCAGCAGCCAGCGGTATTCCCGCGAGATGCCGTTGATGAGCTTTTCTCTTCGCTTTTTCCCACCGGCGAGAATGGGCCAGGTGTAGGTCTCGAAGACGAGATGGGAGCAGGTGCGTTTCTTGACCACCTCCCGCAGCGCCAGCTCGGTATCATCACGGGTCGTGTACAGGCGACGGTACCGCTTGAGATAGAGCGGTACGTGGAAATGAGAGCGCAGCTCGGCAACGTCAGGGTGCTCTCCCCTGGTGAGCCGCCTCGGCAGCTGGCCGAGGTCGGTGCCTCTCCAGGTGGGCCGCCCGGCCTTGTCGACGCCGCAGAACTGGTGGAAGTATTTTGGTTCGTCCATTCCCCGGAGGTCCTTGAAGGCTTCTGGTGAGCGGTAGGGATTTCTGAGAGCGACGGCGTTGGTTACGTGGACCTTGCCAAGCTCGAGGCCGGCCTTCTGCAGCTGGCGGAGGTTCGAGACCTGGCCTTCGAATAGAACCGAGAGATGGCAGGTGTCGATATTGACGGTAAAGACGCTCCTGAGCTCGGCCTCGATTCGGCTCTTCGTCCCTCTCTTCTTCCAGCGCCGCAGAGCGAGCGGGCAGAGGTATTCTTCGAAGAAGGAGATGACATCTGCGGCCGTTTCGAACGTCGTCTCCGGCTCCGGCTCAACGGCCAGCACCATGGTTCTGCCGGTCGCCGCCTCGATCTCGAGGAAGGTTTCCAGGGTGCTGAGGTAGTTGGCGGCAAGCTTCCTGAAGACGGCCGGTGTGTGGCCGTGCCCCCGGAAACATCCTCCGAGAGTGCTGATCGAGACCTTGATTCCCTCCGGAGCGATCTCGTCGACGATGCGACCGATCTTCGATGTCCAGCTCGCCCGCTGCGGGCTTCCCCAGGATGGCTGGTAGACGGTCTCCTTGACTCTTCGCGCATGAAAATCGCTGAGGGGATAGGCGTTTACCGAGAAGAGGACCAGGCCGGACTCCTCCAGGTAATCTCGAAATTCCAGCCGCGCCTTCCGGGTCGCGAGATCTCTTGCCGAGCCGATTCCCAACCGCAGCTCGAGGCCGCAGGGTTCGGATCCGAAGACGCGCTTGCGAATTGGGATGGTGTATTCTTCCAGGGAGCGGTAGACCGCCTTCATGTCTTCGCCCGGGTGGACATTTGTGCTGTAGCCGAGCTGGAGTGGGTGCTTTTTTCTGTGGGCACTGGTCATNGTGTGAAGAGAGGCTTCCAGCTTCTCGTCCTATCGGTCATCGCATTAGAATTCGCAGGTTCCCTGATTTTACCTAGAAGCGATTCTGGCGCAAGCGGGGCGCTTTATTTCCTGCCGGGGCTTTTCGAATAGTCTCTGGAAANCGGTCGTCAAACAAGAAGACGCCTATCCAGCGGTTTTTTGGGGGATAGAAGGGATTGCGAATATTCTCCAATTGCTCAATCAGATGCCGGATTGGGTCGATAATGTGAGAGTGAGCCATATTTTCCGGAGCAGCTCGTATGAAGACGGTCCTTGTTACTGGAGGGGCGGGTTTTATCGGTAGTAACCTGGTTCGGCTGATCCTCGCCGAGGAGCCGGANACCAGGGTGCTTACCTACGACCTTCTTACCTACGCGGGAAACCTCGACAATCTCAGGAATTGTCTCGAGAACCCACGGCATGATTTTGTCCGGGGAGATATCTGTGACCGCGAGGCCGTCACGGCGGTGCTTGGNTCGGGCAACATATCCGAGGTCATCAATCTCGCCGCCGAGAGTCACGTTGACCGTTCGATTCTCGGCCCGCGGGGATTCGCCGAGACGAATGTTCTCGGTACGGTCGTTCTTCTCGAGGCCGCGCGCGAGGCGGGCATCGAGCGATTCGTCCAGGTCTCTACCGACGAGGTCTACGGGTCACTGGGCTCCGATGGCAGCTTCAGCGAGGAGAGCCCCCTCGCTCCCAGNTCACCCTATAGCGCCTCGAAGGCCGCGGCGGATCATTTCGTCGAGGCCTTCGGCCGCACCTTCGGAATGGAAGTTCTCATCACCCGGTGTTCGAACAACTACGGTCCCTGCCAGTTTCCGGAGAAGCTCATTCCCCTGATGATCCGCAATGCCATGAATGATGAGCCCCTCCCAGTTTACGGAGATGGCCTCCAGGTCCGTGACTGGATTCATGTGAGTGATCATTCAAGCGCTCTTCTTGCTGTGCTGAGGGGCGGCCGGCCGGGTGAGGTCTATAATATAGGCGGCGGCAATGAGAGAACGAATCTCGAGGTGGTCCGCTCGGTACTCCGGCTTCTCGGTAAGCCGGAGAGCCTCATCTGCCATATTGATGATCGGCCGGGTCATGACCGGCGCTATGCGATGGATGCCTCAAANATCCAGGCCGAGCTCGGCTGGCAGGCCGGGGTGCGGTTTGAGCAGGGCCTTGAAGACACGATTCAATGGTATATGGACAACGCCGGCTGGCTCGATTCGGTTGCCACCGGCGAATACAGGGATTTTTACTCGGCCTGGTATTCAGGCGGCAGGACGACAGGATAAGGCTGTCAGGCGCTTTTATTTACCTCTTCCATAAGGAATTAGGGCCATTGCGGCTTCCTGTTACAATCAGGTATCGATGAAGAAAAGATCACTTCTTTCCAGATTTTTCCGGCGTGAGAGACAGATACCTTTTTCCATCAAGAGCGTTCTGTCTTTCTACCTGAGCCTGATGGGCCGCTATTGGTATCTGCTGGCCTTCATGTCGATATTTACCCTGTTCTACAGCGCGATCACGGCNCTGCGGCTGGGCTTCATCTCGATCGTGGTCGATGGCCTGCCGACGGTGGAGGATGGAAGCCAGGGACAATTCGCCAAGTATCTCATCATGCTGTGGGATTGGGGTCTGCCGCAGGTGGAACGAACAGACAATAACCTGCTGGTCTTTCTCGGCGCGATGATCTGCTCAATAGGTCTCTGCGCGGCGGCGTTTTATTATCTCAAGGAGATGATCGCCCAGCGGATGGTCGTTCATATGCTCGTCGATACCCGCAAGGCGCTCTTTCGGCACCTGGCNGGNCAGTCGGTCTCGTTNTTTCACAACAGACGNNCCGGAGACCTGCTGTCGCGTGTGACCAACGACGTCTCGATTGTTCAGCAATCTCTGCTGGGAATCTTTACGGCCATGCTCCAGCAGCCNTTCCTGGTGGTGTCCTATATGGCGACAGCCTACCTTGCCAACAGCCTGCTCTTCTGGTGCACGATCCCGGCATATTTCTTTATCATCTATCCCGTCATGAGGGCGAGCCGCAAGGTTCTGCGTCACAGCCGCAAGAGGCAGAAAAAGCTCGGCCTGATCACAGATGCCCTCCAGCAGCTCTTCGGCGGCATTCGGATCGTCAAGGCCTTCGGTATGGAGGAGCGTGAGCTGGCTGAGTTCGGAGAGAAGAATCGTGAGTTCAAGAGCTCGTTCCTCAAGAGCAAGAAGGCCAGGGTGGTCGGACGCACGGTACAGGAGCTGCTTTTCAACCTCGCGCTTGCCGGGCTGCTGATTGGAGGGAGCTTCCTCATCACCAGCGGCACCCTCACGATCGGAGATTTCTGCGGATTCTGCATGGCTCTCATCATGCTCTTCCAGCCGGTTAAGAAGATGTCCCAGTCCTGGAACNCCGTCACCGAGGCCCGCCCCGGGGTCGAGCGCGTTCTCGAGATTCTCAACGAGACGCCGGAGATTCGCGATGTGAGTGACGCGGTCGCCTTTCCGGAGCGCTTTGAAAAGATCAACTTTTCCGGCGTCGGCTTCACCTACCGCTCGGCTTCCGCGGAACCGGAATCCGCCGGTCACCTCTCGGCCGCGCTCAAGGACATCGACCTCGAGATCACGGAGGGGCAGGTCGTCGCCCTCGTTGGCCCAAGCGGCAGCGGCAAGACGACCTTTGTCGATCTCGTCGCCCGCTTTTACGATCCGACCGAAGGCGGGATCATCGTCGATGAGGTCGACATTCGCGATTTCCAGCACGCGTCCTACCTTGAGAATATCGCCATCGTTTCCCAGGAGCCGTTCCTCTTCAATACCTCCATCATGGAGAACATCCGCTATGGCCGTGATTCGGCTACCGACGGGGAGGTGATGCAGGCGGCGAAGGTGGCGAACGCGCACGAGTTCATCATGCTGCAGGAGGATGGTTACGAGACCGAGATCGGCGATCGCGGAATGAAGCTTTCAGGAGGTCAGCGCCAGCGCCTCACGATCGCCCGGGCTATGTTGAAGGACGCGCCGATACTCATTCTCGATGAGGCGACCTCCGCTCTCGACAGCGAGTCGGAGAAGGAGGTGCAGGCGGGCATCAACAACCTCATGCAGCGCCGGACCACCTTCGTTATCGCTCACCGTCTCTCGACGGTCACGGGGGCCGACAAGATTGTCGTTCTGGACAATGGACGCATCATGGAAACAGGCACCCATGAGGAATTGCTCAAGCGCGAGGGCAGGTACCATCGCCTCTATACCTCGCAGAACCCGGATTACGCGCTCGACAGGCAGTCCCCGATTGCTGCCGGCAAGGGGTCTTCCTCGGCCGCGGCGGCACCCGGAGCCGAGCAGGAGAAAGAGACTCGGTCCTGAGACCTAGGTTTCTTTCTAAAGGTTGCCCAGGATGTCTTCCATCTCGTCGAATACCCGGTGGATCTCCTCATCGGTGATGATGTAGGGCGGCAGGAAATAGAGAACGTTGCCCAGNGGCCTGAGGAGTATGTCCCTCTTGAGGAACTCGGTGGCGAGTCTCGGTCCGATGGAGTCGAGGTAGCCGCCGCCTTCAGCGTTCTCCGATTCTACATCGAGAGCGGCAAGAGTTCCGATGCAGCGCGTATTGCTGACTGGGGGGAGGTCTTCAAGNTTCCGCAGACGCTGGCTGAAGAGCTCCTCGATCTCGGCGATCCGCGGGAGAATTTTCTCTTCTTCGAAGATGTCGAGGTTCTCCAGAGCGATGGCGCAGGCCAGCGCGTTGGCCGTATAGGAGTGACCGTGAAAGAAGGTCTTTCCCCTGTCCTCGCTGAGGAACGAATCGTAGATCTTGTCGGTCGAGAGCGTAGCGGCCAGCGGCATGTAGCCGGCCGTGAGCGCCTTTGAGAGGCAGATGATGTCGGGNACGATCGGCCCGTGTTCGCAGGCGAAGAGNGGGCCGGTACGGCCGAAGCCGGTGAAGACCTCGTCGGCGATCAGGATCGTCCCGTGACGATCGCAGAGGTCCCGAATCTCGACCAGGCTGGCCGAAGGCCACACGATCATTCCCCCAGCCCCCTGCANTTTCGGNTCGATGATGACGGCCGCGACCTTGTCTCCTTCGCGCTCGAGTATCTCCTCGAGGCTTCCGTCTCCGCCAGCCTCGATGCTGGCGGCGGGCGCGGTGTCGCGGGAGTCCTTTCGGACGCAGTCGAAGTGCCGTGTCGGGAAGAAGAAGGGCGAGAAGTTGGCGTGGAATACCGGGGAGCTCCCAACCGCCATGGTTCCGAAGGTGTCGCCATGGTAGGAGTTGGTCATCGAGACGAAGAGGGTCCGGTCTTCCTGCCCCTGGTTTCTCCAGTATTGGGCGGCCATCTTCAGGGCGACCTCGACGGCGGTCGAGCCATCGTCGGAATAGAAGCAGTGGTCGAGCCCGCCGGGGGTGATGGCTGCGAGCCTGGCGGCCAGCTCCGCCGCTCCCGGGTGGGTCGCCCCGGCGAAGATAACCTGCTGGAGCTTTTCCGCCTGGCGGGCCAGGGCTCGGTTGAGCCGCGGGTTGGAGTGCCCGAGCGAGTTCACCCACCAGGAGGAGATTCCATCGAGGATCCGCTTCCCCTCGGAGGTGTAGAGATAGACACCCTCAGCGCGCTCGATTCCAAGCGGCGGCGGGGCGGTGAGCATCTGGGTATAGGGATGCCAGGCGTGAGCCCGGTCGGCTTCTTTCCAATCTGTCATGGACCGGAGGATACCTGCACGAGCCGGTTTTTTTCATTAAGATTTCGGGAGGAGACACCTCGAAGACGCGGTTTCTCACGCCTCGAAGTAGCGCTTGAGCCGTCCCCGCGCATCAAATTTTCGGGCGGCCCTTTCGATCGAGGCTCGGCCCAGCCGAGGCAGCCACTCGAGCTCGGCGGTTACCTTGACGTTTCCATATTTCTCGATGGCGGCCTTGTTCTCCTTGTCCCTGGGACCGACCATGACGACCCCCGCGAGCTCCAGCTTTCGCTTGCGGAGCGCCTCGAGGCTCAGCAGGGTGTGGTTGATGGTTCCCAGCCCGCTTCTCGCAACCAGCAGGCAGGGCAGGTGCATGTCCTGGAGCAGGTGGGAGAGGAGGTAGCCCTGGTCCGTGATCGGCACGTGGAGGCCCCCGATACCCTCGACTACCAGGTTGCGGCGGGGATCATCGAGGGCATGCTGCACAAGCTTTCCGAGGATCAGCTCGGGGTCGATCGGCCTGGATGCAAGGCGCGCCGCGAGATGGGGTGAGACGGGAGGATCATAGAGGTAGGTCTCCTCGAGTACCTCGACCCGGTGTCCGACCCATCTGCGGACCAGCCCGGTGTCGGTGTCGCCATCGGCACCGGTGGCCAGGGGTTTCCAGTACGCCAGCCTGCGACGCCGGGCGTAGCGGGCCAGCACAACAGCGCTGACAACCGTCTTCCCGACCTCGGTATCCGTCCCGACGACAACCAGGCTCATATCGTCTCCTTCCGGGCAAGGAGCTCGAGCAGCGCCGAAGCCAGCCTGTCGATGTCGCCTTCGCTATGGTCTGCATGTACGGAAATTCTCAGCCGTGAGCTTCCTGGAGCGACGGTCGGGGGGCGTACGGCGCGGACATCGAGTCCGGCCTGCTGGAGCCGGTCGGCGGCCTCCAGCGCGTCCTCGTTGCCGCCTACGATCACCGGCACGATGGGGCCGGTGCTGCCTGAGCAGTCCAGTCCGCCGGCGGCCAGGGCATCCCGGAGTCTCCGGGCCAGCGAGTGAACACGGGCGCGCGGCTCAGGGTCGGCGCAGAGCTCGAGCCCCGCCGCCATCATTGCCAGCAGCAGGGGTGGTGTAGCCGTGGTGAAGATGAACGGTCTTGAGCGGTTGACGAGCCACTTTACCAGGGTGTCCGAGCCGGCGACAAAGGCGCCGAAGCCGCCGAGGGCCTTGCCGAAGGTCGAGACGATGGCGGCGCAGCGCCCCTCGATGCCGTATTCTTCCGCGAGCCCGGAGCCGCGTTCGGATCCGAAAAGGCCGGTGGCATGAGCGTCGTCGACCAGAAGCGAGGCGGAATATTCTTCGGCCAGGGCCGCGTAGCGCTCCAGAGGCGCGATGTCTCCATCCATGCTGAAGTAGCTCTCGGTCACGATGAAAGTTCTGCCGCCAGGGTGTGGGTGTGCCAATCCCCGCTCCAGGGCATCAATGTCCAGATGGGGGAAGATGTGCTTCCGGGCTCCGCTGAGGCGCAGGCCGTCGATGATGCTGGCGTGGTTGAGCTCATCGGAGAGAACCCTGTCCTGGGGGCCCAGCAGCGAGGTCAGCAGGCCGAGGTTGGCCTGGTAGCCGGTTGGAAAGATGAGGGCCGCCTCGGCGCCCTTGAACTCGGCAAGTTTTTTCTCGAGCTCGAGATGGGCCGGGTGAGTCCCGCGCAGCAGCCGCGAGGCCGGGGCGGACAGGATTTTTTCATCCAGCCCCGCGCGGAGCCTCTCCCTGAATCGCTCCGTGGTTGAGAATCCAAGGTAGTCATTCGAGGTGAAATCGACCCCTCCTCCGGGCTGGAGAGTCCTTGCCAGCCCCTCCGCCTCAATTTTTTCCAGGGCGTTTTGGAGGGACTTTTCGAGGTCGCTCATGACTCGCCGGCGACGGGTGCGGCGGAGCCCTTGCGCGGACGCATCCCAAGGCTCTCGAGAAGTTTCTCATCTTCATTTTCGCTCGGGTTGGCCGCGGTCAGCAGCGTCTCGCCCGCGAAGATGGAGTTGGCGCCGGCGAGGAAGCAGAGCGCCTGGGCCTCGGTCGACATGTCGATCCGCCCGGCGCTGAGGCGGACCATGGAGCCCGGCATCATGATGCGCGCGCAGGCGATCGTGCGGACCATCTCAAGAGCCTCGATGGGCTCCTGCTTTTCCAGCGGCGTGCCCTCGATCGCCATGAGCGCGTTGATCGGTACGCTCTCGGGATGGGGGTCGAGCTCCGAGAGCACGCAGAGCATCTCCAGCCGGTCGGAGATGCTCTCTCCCATGCCGATGATTCCTCCAGAGCAGACGGTGATGCCGGCGCTGCGAACATTCTTGATCGTGTCGAGCCTGTCCTGGTAGGTCCTGGTGGTGATGATCTTATCGTAGTATTCCGGACCCGTGTCGAGGTTGTGGTTGTAGGCGCTCAGGCCGGCCTCGGCGAGCCGCTCAGCCTGCTCCGGGGTGATCATCCCCAGTGTGCAGCAGGCCTCCATGCCGAGCTCCCGTACGCCGGTGACCATCTCGAGAACCTTGTCGAAGTCTTCACCATCGGAGACCTCCCGCCATGCGGCGCCCATGCAGAAGCGGCTTGCGCCGTTGGCATGTGCTTCCCTCGCCGCGCTGAGGACCTGGTCTACCGCCAGCAGAGGTTCACGCTCGACCGCGGCCTCGTGGTGGGCGCTCTGGGGGCAATAGGCGCAATCTTCCGCGCAGCCGCCTGTCTTGATGCTCAGGAGACTGCAGACCTGGACCTCGCAGGGGTTGTGAAACGCGCGATGGACCGTCTGGGCCTGGAAAAGAAGCTCAGGGAGGGCTTGTTCGTAGAGCTCCCGGGTTTCCTCCAGGGTCCAGTCATGACGCGTAGAGGGTCGATTTTCTTTCATATTTTCATGCCTCGTGGGGGCAGGTTAGCCCATAGGAAGCTGCAAATCAGTCACCATTTTGGCCTTTTTGTACCCTTCAGATAAACCTCCCGGGTGCCGATAACCGAAGAGGAGAGAAGCGTATGATGCGTGAAACAAAATCGGCACCAAGACTGCACCGATCGATCTGGTATATGGGCGCCAAGTCCCGTCTGATCCCGGGTTTTCTCGAGCGAGTGCTGGCCGATGAGCTTCCTCCCGGCGGTACCTTTGTCGATCTTATGAGCGGCAGCGGCGTCGTCAGTGCCTGGTGCGCCGGCATGTACCGGGTCATCTCAAACGATGTGCAGAGCTATTCCGCCGTGATCGCCCGCAGTCTCATCGATCATTCTCCCAGGACGCGGGATGATTTTCTCTCGGCGCTCGATCCCGAGGCCGATCTTTCGAAGGTCTACGAGGAGAACTATGCCCGGCTGGCGGGGTATTACGAAGCCGCTCTCGAAGAGGAGGCCGGCTTTCTGGACGCCTATGAAAGAGGACGGGCGGATGAAGCCTGGGCGGCAGGCTACAGGGAGTATCTCCATGTGTCCGCGGCGCTCTATCCGGGAGTCGCAGAGGCGAGTATCGCCGAGCCTTTTCGAAGCGCCCTGCCCCTGCTGAGCGACAGGGAGGCTGCAGCGGAAAATCCGGCCTGCCTCGCGACCACCTACTACTCAAATGTATACTTCGGCCTTCACCAATCCCTGCAGCTCGATTCGATCAGGGCGGCTATCGACGCCGTCGATGAGGGGGACCCCTGGCGTGAGCTCAAGCAGACTCATTACCTGAGCGCTCTGCTGCACGCGGCCTCCGTCTCCACCTCGGGCACCAGNCACTTCGCCCAGCCCCGCCATCTCTCCAAGGATAGCGAGCTGCAGGCCATGGCCAAGCGCCGGCTGACGGACATCCGGGAGTCGCAGCTCGAGTACAGCGCCGCGATCACCCAGACCGTTCGAGAGACGGTATTTACCGAGGGAAACCAGGTCTTCAACTCGGATTATCGCGAGCTCCTCGATGAGGATGGTGTCTTTCAGCTTCCCGAGGGTCCCGGGCTGGTCTATCTCGATCCGCCCTATACGGCTGACAATTACTCGAGGTTCTACCATGTGCTCGAGGTGATCACGCGCTATGACTACCCCGAGCTGAAGCGAGGCCGCAGCGGTGAGATTCTGCGGGGCCGCTACCCGGTGCTCGCCCATCGTTTCCGCTCGGACTTCTGCAGCCCGGCGAAGGTAGAGGGCGAGTTTCGGATGGTCCTGCGGGCCGTCGCTGCCAGCGGCGCCAAGCTGGTGATCAGCTACTCATCACCAACCGGTCTGCTGCTGAAGGAGTTCGTCCGCCAGGATTCGGGCGAGCCGCTCGAGAGGTTGAGGCGGCTGTGTGGAGAGTTCTTCGAGGGGGTGGAGATCCTGAAGCGGCCGANGATGCACTCCGGNCAGGGGGATTCGAATATCGCCATCGATGAGCTGCTGGTGGTCTGCAGCCGGCCTCACTCGCGCAGCCGGGCCTGGTAGCCTGCCGCTTCGAGCTCTTCAAGAGCCTGCAGCGCCTGCTCGCGCGTACCAAAGGCTATTCGGACACTCCCGGTTTCTCCTTCACGGACCTTGACGACGCTCATGTCCTTGATGTTGAGGCCCTTGCTGTAGAGGTGTCCNGATATGTCGGCGATCATCCCGGGGCGGTCTTCAACGACCACCCGGAGATCCCAGAGCCGTGTGAGGAAACCCTTGGTGTCCCGGGGAAGAGCCGAGCGCGTCTCGCGCGCTTTTTCGAAGCTCTGCTCGAGGTCTTCGATATCGAAGTCCTCGATTCTCTCTGAGAGTCGCTGGTTGAATTTTTCCAGGAGGCCGCGAATCTCCGCTGTATTACTGGAGAGAATGTCCTTCCAGATAGCGAAGGGGCTCGAGGCGATTCTCGTCATGTCGCGAAAGCCCCCAGCGGCCAGGTGAACGGCTTTTTCGCTGTCATCACCGAGCTCATCGAGGGAGTTGACCAGCTCGACTGCCAGGATCTGCGGCAGGTGGCTGATGGCGGCGGCGATCAGGTCGTGCTTCTGCGGCGTCAGCACGATCACGCGGGCCCCGGTGAGCGAGATGAAGGCGCCGAGCCTCTGGACCTCGGGAGACTCTTCACCGCCGGGCGGGGTGAGAACGTAGATGGCGTTTTCAAAGAGAAGAGGGTCGGAGGCCTGGACTCCCCGCTCCTCGCTCCCTGCGAGAGGATGTCCGCCAATAAAGTGAACGCCTTCGGGGAGCGCCCTCGCGGCGGTCTCCATGATCTCGCGCTTGGTGCTGCCGACGTCCGTGATGACCGTTCCGTCGCCGAGGTCCCGGCCCATCTTCCCGAGCTCTTCGATCAGCTCGATGATCCTGTTGATCGGCGTTGCCAGGATGATGAGCTCGGACCGAGCCGCGGCCTCACCCAGTCGTTCATAGGGAAAGCCCTCATCGATCAGGCCCTTGCGAAGGGCCTCTTCGATCGGTTTGGGCCGGCTGATACCGAGGATCCGGCCCTGGAAGCCGCGCTTGCGCAGGGCCATGGCGAAGGATCCGCCGATCAGGCCGACGCCGACGATGGTGATGGTTTGATAGTTTTTTGTTCCAGGCATGACAGGTATTCCCAGTCGGGGAGTCTACAGCCACGTTGGCGCGGATGGAAGAAAATGGCGACGCCTGTTCCGGATCCTTCGCCGCGGAGAGGACTCAACTCAGCAGGGGGCCGTCGAGACCTTTTTCTTCCAGCGGCTTCTCGAAACGAATGGAGTATTGGCCAGGCGCCTTGCGGGCAATGACCCTGGCGCGGATCTTCGTATCCGAATCAGCGAGAACGACCTTGAGGTCCTGTCCGGGGAGCAGGTCCTCTTTCGTGGCGACCATGGCGCCGTTGCGGCTGACGTTGACAACCATGGCCTCGATGATCTCGTTCTGCCTGAGGAGGGAGGCTCGCAGCCTGGGCTGGGCGGTTCCGTCGGCGCCGACATTGGCCAGCAGCTCGATTCCCCCGTCCTGGTGCATTCGGACCAGGTCGCCGGTTCTGATACTGCTGGTGGCGCCCTCGACGCCAACGATTGCCGGAACGTTGATCTCCCTGGCGAGAATGGCGGCATGGCTGAGCCGTCCGCCGACCTCGGTGATCAGGCCGGCCGCGCGGCTGAAGACGGGGGTCCAGGATGGGTCGGTAAATCTTGCGACCAGGATCTCGCCCTCCTTGAACGATTCTATCTCCGATGGGCTGTTCAGTACGCGGGCGGCTCCCAGCGCCCAGCTGTCACCAGCAACGACCAGACCCTTGAGGTCGGCGGAGCTGGTTCGGAGCTGTTCGGATACCGGGGTGGGATCGAGCTTCTCGAGGTCGGTCATGGTGAGCTTCGTTTTCAGGGCGATCTCCGAGAAGAGCTCGCCTTCTTCCAGGCGCTTTGCGGCGAGGGCACGCAGCGAGGCGCAGGGGGCATCGGCATCGATGCCGTCGAGCTCTTCAAGCTTAAGCTGGAAGATCTCTCCATCCATCTCGAGGCGGCCATCGAGCTCGAGCAGCAACCGGCGCAGGAGCGCGAACTCGCGCAGGCAGTGATGCTTCGCCTCCTCCTTGAGGCTCTGGAACTGGCTGGCCCGCTCGGCGGCTATCGAGGCGATGGAAGATGATGCGGCCCGGGTCTGGTCCCTGGCGGTGACGGGGGAGTGGTCTTCGCTGGAGGCCATCGCCACCAGGCCAGCGAGCAGCTCCGGGTCTTCATTGTAGCGCGGGCTCGAGAGCTCATAGTCATGGATGGATCGATGACCGTAGAGCTCGATGAAATCAGCGGAATCGCGTTCGCCGCGCTTGATTGCGGGAAGCAGCTCAAGGGCTTGCCGGACGATGGTTCGCGGACCCTCTGGAAGCACCGGGACCTTGCCGCGGATCGCGCGCTCAGCTGAGCGCATGTAGAAATCTGCCGCGATGTTGATCAGCTCGACCTGGACATGCGTTCGTGTCCGGAGGTTCTCGCGCCATTGCCTGAAGAGCTCCAGCAGCTCAGATGTTTCGAGCCGGGACAGATCGATGGCCTCGCGTATCTTGAGCTCACTCAGGTACCCGGGGAGGAAGACCTCCTGGTAGTTCTGCTTGAGCTTCCAGGCATCTCGGGTGAGACGGAAGGAGGCGATGAGGCCGGGGCCGCTTGCCGAGCGCCTTTTTTCCACCGGGCGGTTGATATAGAGGTGTCCGAATGCCGAGACCAGCAGCTCGGCGCCCTCCTCCTCCGCCTCGTAGGGGATGCCGAGGATTCTGCAGGCAAGGTCTGTGCTGCCGCCAGGCTCCCAAAGCGATTGCATGAGGGAGAGGCTCAGGGGGGTAGGACGGGGGAGCAGCTCGGACAGCTCGTTCTGGTAGAGAGCCGTTCCGGATTCTTCCGGGGCTCCACTTTCGACAGCCAGCTCGAGCAGGCGCCTGCGCTCGATCTCGAAGGCGGCCCGCGGCTTGCCTTCATGTTCGTTCGAGA
>PAOC01000107.1 GCA_002708465.1 Planctomycetota bacterium | reverse complement strand
ATCAATGTGGGTCAGGCGCTCGAGTATCCAGGCCTGGTCGACCTTGTGCTCGGCGAAGCCGACCTTGTTCAGGAGGCGGGGTCCGAAATAACCGTTGATCATGCCCATGGAGGTGTCACCGAGCATCAGGGCGAGAATCCTGCGTTTTTGAATATCAGCGACCACTCGGTCCGCGACCTTCTTCGCCTCCGNNCTCACCTCGGCGCTGAGATGGAGCTCATCCTCCCGGTAGCGAATGGCCCCGGTTGAACACCACTCATCGAGCCGGGCCATGAAATCCCTGTCCTTTGTCCAGTCATCCGTATCNCTCCAGATCCTGGAGAACTTCCGGCCAACGCTCTCGAGGCAGGCGCCGGTATTGAGCAGGGCTACCAGCCCCGGCCAGGTGCCGGAAAAATTGCTCGCCAGCAGCAGGGGNTTGTCNTTGCCCACGACTCCATCGCAGGTATGAGGNCCGTAGGTCCAGTGAACGAAGACACCGACCATGGGGTCATCAATCGGCCCGAGCTCGGAGATGGACTGATCCGGACGAGTGAGGAACGTATCGATGAGGCGNGGCTTGCGGCCCAGCTTGCGAAGGGCTCTCTTCAGNTTTCCGACGGTAGCTCTGACCTGGGGCCTGGCCCACTCATTGGGCAGCTCCCGGTAGTCTCCGGGNAGAAAGATCGTGACGTTCCTGGACAATGTTCAGCCCCCTGTTCGGTAGAAAAGCTGGTGGTATTATGCTTATGCTAACTCTTCTTGCAAGGGCGCGGGAGCTNCCTGCCGNCTCATCGAGTCAAACGCGAGCCNAAACAGATGGAAAAAACATACCTGGCAATCGACCTTGGAGCNGAAAGCGGCAGNGCCATTCTCGGGCGTCTCCTNGATGGAAAGCTCAGCACCGAGGAGGTCCATCGATTCCCCAACAGGACCGAGACCTCCGGAGGACGGTTGCGCTGGGATCTGCCCGCCCTCATGGAGCAGGTCCACCGGGGCATCGCAGAGGCNGCGGCGAGAAACGGCGGNCGGCTCGATGGCATCGCTGTCGACAGCTGGGGGGTCGACTACGGCCTGCTGGATGAAANCGGAGAGCTGATCGAGAATCCCGCCCACTACCGNGACGAGGCCCACTCCGGCGAGGTCGACAGGATNACCGNCGGCATCATCAGCCGNGAGGAGCTCTTCTCGAGGACGGGAGTCCAGCTGATCGANTTCAACACGCTCTTCCAGCTCACCGCGCAGAAGCGGCTCGCCCCGGAGACCCTGTCGAAGGCNCGGCNCCTNCTNCACATAGGNGACCTCGTCGCCTACCTCCTCGGCGGAAGACCGGCCTCCGAGNTGACAATCGCCAGCACCTCCCAGCTGCTGGACNCGCGCGACAGNACCTGGGATCTCGAGCTCGCGAAGAAGGCGGGNCTGCCNACGGACATCTTCGGTGAGCTCGTCGAGCCTGGAACGGTGACGGGCGAGCTCAANCCCGACATAGCTCTCGAAGCCGGCCTGNGCGGNCCCTGCCCCATCATAGCCGTCGCAAGCCACGACACGGCCGCGGCCGTAGCCAGCTGTCCNGCCNCAGAACCGGGAGGCTGGGCCTATCTCTCGAGCGGAACCTGGTCCCTGCTGNGAATCGAAACNCCANCNCCCGTCATCTCAACAGACGCCCTCGAGCGGGGNTTCACCAACGAGGCCGGNGCCGCCGGAANNAATCGTTTCCTGGCAATCATCACCGGCCTCTGGCTGGTCCAGGAATGCCGGCGCCAATGGGCNGNAGANGGGCTCGATGCTGATTACGANGAGCTGACCNTCATGGCGNAGGANGCTCCNCCCGCCCGGTCCTTCATCGACCCNGACGATCCCATCTTCGCCTCTCCNGGCGACATGCCCAGGCNGGTCNGGGAGGCCTGCGCGGCCTCCTCCCANCCCGNGCCCGAAACCNGCGGCGATATTCTTCGCTGNATTCTCGAATCCCTGGCGCGNAAATACGCCTCGGTTGTCCGGGCGGCGNCCGAGTTNTCGCCCGGCNCCATCGAACGTCTCCACGTCATCGGCGGGGGCAGCCGCAACAGCCTGCTGAACCGCCTGACCGCCCGNGAGCTGGGGNTGCCCNTGGTGGCCGGACCNGTCGAGGCCACCGCNAAGGGAAACATCCTGCTGCAGGCGATGGCCACCGGCGANCTGGCAGATCTCGAAGAGCTCCGGCAGGTCTCCGGCGCCAGNACTGAGCTGGTNNACTACGAGCCGGGCGAGNACCTCTGACCCACCCGGACTCAGCGCTGGCAGCGCGGGCAGTAAAAAGTTGAACGTCCGGAGAGCACCTTCCTCCTGATGATGGAACTGCACTCGAGGCATTCTTCTCCCCCCCGTCCGTAGACCCTCAGGAAAACCTGAAAATATCCGGCCGTCCCGTCAGGCCCCTGGAAGTCGTTCAGGGTCGTGCCGCCCTGGCGGATCGCCTCGGTGAGAACCTCCTTCACCACGGCGGTGATCCGTCCCCAGCTCTTGAGGCTGACCCTCCCCGCCGCCCGCTGGGGATGCACCCCGGCGAGAAAGAGCGTCTCCGATGCGTAGATATTTCCAACCCCCACAACCCTGCGTCCATCCATCAGGAAATTCTTGACCGGCTGGCGCAGCTTCCGNGACCGCTCGAAGAAATACTCCGCCGAGCACTCATCGGAGAGCGGCTCGACTCCGAGGTTGCTGAACCTCTTGTCCTCTTCCAGCAGGGCCGCGGGAACGAGATCGACCANCCCGAAACGCCGGGGGTCGCNAAAATGAAGCTCCCTGTCNCCGCTGATNGAGAAGATGACGTGGGTGTGGAGCTGCGGCGTCTCTCCCGGCTCAGAAAAATAGATTCTCCCGCTCATGCCGAGATGGATAACGAGGAAGGCCTCCTCCCGGCTTCCGTCCTCCTCCAGGCGAATCAGCAGATACTTCGCNCTGCGGCCGAGNCCCNTCACCCNGCGNCCTGGNAGCTCTCGCCGCAGCCTGCGNGCATCTACAGGNTAGCGCAGCCGGGTCTCCCTCACATCGACCCCCTNGATCANCTCTCCCTNGAGGAGCCTCTGGAGGCCTCGTCGTACAGTTTCGACTTCAGGCAGCTCAGGCACGGCTCACAACCCCGTCATATCCTGTAGGCCGCCCTCGCCTCACGCCCCAGGAGAGCATCTGCCTGGGAATCNCCGAAGAAACGTTCGCTATGCCAGTCCCAGCGCAGCTTGCGGCCAATGCGAAGGGCGATGTTGCCCAGCAGGCAGAGACTGGTGGTGCGATGACCGATCTCCACATCGGCGATCGGCAGCTCNCGCTTCCTGATCGAATCCACCCAGTTCTGCATATGACCGGGNCTCTCCGGAACCTCGACNCTGGCAGGCTCGCGCGGAAGCGGCGCCTCCTTGCCATCACGGTAGAACCTGCACTTGCCGGTTCCGAAGCCTGTACGCAGCTCTCCGTCTTCGCCGTAGAAGGTCATCCCATAGCGCTCGCCGGGCAGGACATCTCCGCCCTTCTCGGGCTGGTCCCAGGTCAGGGTGAAATCAGGATCCTTGAACTCCCACCGCGCCTTCATCGAGACCGGGAAGTCGTAGATGTTGTCCGCGGAATAGGTCCCGCGCGCCTCGACGCTCTCGGGNCCCTTGTGATCGATACCCATGGCGAAGGTGATCACATTGAACATATGCACGCCCCAATCGGTCATATAGCCGCCTGCGTAGTCACTGCACCAGCGGAAGTTGTAATGTACCCGCGCCGGGTGGTAGNCCGCCTCGGGNGCCGGACCGAGCCAGGCATCNTAGTCGAGAGATGCCGGGATCTTCCCGGGAGGAGGGGTCCGTTTTTCAACCTTGTTCGTCCACATCCAGTTCTTTACGGCGCGCACCTTGCCGATCGCTCCGCCGCGAACCAGGCGCACGATATGCCGGACGTACTCCGTCGAGCGATGGTTGATACCCACCTGGACCATACGGTCGTATTTGCGGGCAGCCCTGACAGCCCGGCGGCCCTCGGCNATGTTGTGGGAGAGAGGCTTCTCGCAATAGACATGCTTGCCGGCCCTGCAGGCCGCGATCGTAATCGTCGCGTGCCAGTGGTCGGGGGCCGCGACAACGATTCCATCCAGCGCCTTGTTGTCCATCAACCGCCTGTAGTCGGCGGCCAGCTGGGGCTCGCCCCCAGCCGCCTTCCGGGCCCTGGCAAGATGCCCCTTGTCGACATCACAGAGGGCGGCAACCTCTACCTGGGCATTCCCCCGGGTCATCCCGAGCAGGCTGCCTCCCCGGCCTCCAATGCCGACATGACCGACCGCCAGGCGCTCGGCCGGACTNGCGGAGAGCATACCTGGAACGAAGGAGGGCAGGGCGATGAGCGGCGCCGAGCACGCCAGGAAGCCGCGGCGCGACAGGTCTCGATTGCTTGATCTCATGGGCGAAGGCTCCCAAACAGGAAACAAAAAACAGACTCACCAGGCTGACCAGTGTAGCGAAGCCAATGACGGGCAGAAAGAGCTAAACGACNGCTGCCCCCCCGCACGGGCTATCCTTGCTGACGAACGACCGGCGAGGAGTTAAGATCCAGTTGTTCAACACAGGCCCTCGAGATTCCCTTGTCTTCCATGCGCCCCTATTTAGAACTCTGCCGTATCTATCTCGTGCCGACCGCCCTGGCCGACAGCTTCGCCGGCTTCGCGCTGGCCGCAGCCGTTTTCAACAAGAACGAAGATCCCCTGCCGGTCCTGATCGTGGCGGTCATCTCAGCCTGTCTCTACAGCTGCGGGATGGTCGGCAATGATCTCTTCGACCTCGAAAAAGATCGCCAGGAAGCCCCGGAAAAACCCCTGCCTTCCGGCGCCCTGCCTGTCGCTCGCGCCGCCTGGCTGGCCTCCGCGCTCGCCTTGCTGGCCCTCGGCCTGAGCTTCCTGGTCGGCGAGACCTTCTGGCCGGCCGGCGTGGTCCTCCTCTGCTCCCTGCTCTACAACATCGGCGCCAAAAACATCCCGGTCCTTGGCAATATCCTGATGGGAACCTGCCGGAGTGGAAATTTTCTGGTCGGAGCGACCGCCGCGGCAGGCTCCTTCCTCCAGGTCTTATCCAACGGAGCGCTCCTGGCCCCGGCCTTGATCCTCGGCGGATTTATCGCCGTGGTAACGGCCATCAGCCGCCTTGAGGACAGAGACCATCGCCCCCGGCTCTTCTCCTTGCTGGTGTACCCCCTGCTGACCATCCCGGTCATCCTGGCCTCGATGAACCCGGGCTCTCCGGTCAATTGGATCGCCAACCTGGCGCTGCTGGGATTCCTCTTCCGGGCGATCCTGGAGGCTGGAAAAAACCGCGAGCTCCTGCACCCGGCGACCTCCTATGTCAGGAGCGCCCTCGGAGCGCTGATCTTCCTTGACGCCGCCCTGCTGCTGGCGTTCACCCCGCCCGAGTTGAGCTCGCTCCTGCCGGCGGCGGCCCTCTACCTGCTGGCCCTTTTCTCGTGGTGGTCGAAGAGGAACTGGTTACAATCTGGCGGCGCGGACACCTAGGGTCGCAGGTGGCTGGCTATGCTCCGCGGCTCGGAGCAACCTGCGGATAAAACAGGGAACGATTTGAGAGAACCGGGGGTCGAAGATGAGTGAGAGAAAAAAGGTGCTTGTCGTTGGATCCGGCGGACGTGAACACACGATCGTATCGGCCATCTCACGCTCGCCTTCAAACCCNNAAATCTACTGCGCNCCGGGCAATGCGGGAATCGCCGANGNGGCCCAATGCGTNGANATTGGCGGNGAGGACATCGAGGGNCTCCTGCAGTTCGCTCGCGCTGAAGAGATCGANCTCACCATCGTCGGNCCGGAGGCGCCGCTCGTGGCCGGCATCGTCGATCTNTTCGAANGCGAGNGNCTGAAAATNTTTGGNCCGGGAAAAGGCGGAGCCCANCTCGAGGGCAGCAANATCTTCTGCAAGGAGTTCCTCTGCCGGCATGNGATACCCACCGCGGCCTTCGAGATCTTCGAGGACAGCGAGGCGGCCCTGGCNNATGTAAACGAGCGNCCGCTGCCGATGGTGNTCAAGGCTGACGGCCTGGCGGCCGGCAAGGGTGTGATCGTGGCGCACGACAGGGACACGGCGGTCAAGGCGGTCGAGGACATCATGGTGGAGCGCAGCTTTGGCGATGCCGGCTCCCGGGTTCTTATCGAAGACTGCCTCACCGGCAGTGAGATCTCGGTCATGGCGCTGACCGATGGTGTCAACTACCTGCCGCTCGAGACGGCCCAGGACTACAAGCCCGCCTTCGACGGCAACGAAGGTCCAAACACCGGGGGCATGGGCTCCTACTCGCCCTACTATTCACTCGGAGATCCGCTCGTACAGGACATCCTCAACAAGGTCATTCGCAAGACCGTGGAGGGGCTCGCACAGGAGGAGCTGCCGTTTAAGGGCGTGCTCTACGCCGGAATCATGCTGACGGATGAAGGCCCGATGGTGCTCGAATACAACGCCCGCTTCGGCGATCCCGAGACGCAGTCCATCCTCTCCCGCCTGAAGACCGACCCGCTTGCGGTATTTGAGGCCGCCAGCGAACCTGGCGGACTGGAGAAGATGGTGCTCGAGTGGGATGAGCGGGATGCTGTCTGTATCGTGGCCGCCTCGGGAGGCTACCCCGGCTCCTACGAGCAGGGGGTTCCCATCGAGGGGCTCACCCCGGCAGGCGAAAACTCGCAGGAAGCCGGCCTCTGGGTCTACCACGCCGGCACCCGTCGCGGTGAAACAGGCGAGACCCTGACCGCCGGCGGACGGGTTCTGGGAGTCACGGCCCTCGGAGAAACCCGTGAGGCCGCGAGCGAAAAAGCCTATGAAGCCCTGGCGGGCATCTCGTTCGATGGCCTTCACTCCAGGAGCGATATCGGACAGACGATGGCCAACTGACCGGTCGGATACCAGCCGTCGAAAAGCCTGGAGCCTACCGGCCCTCTCCCTCTTCGGCCGGCTTCTCCCTGGCAGGATCTGTGGCTGGAGCGGCCTCGGCCTTCTCCTCTTCCTCTTCTTCGGGACAGACCAGGCGATAGATGTTGTCCATCGTCCGGTTGAGGCTCTCTTTTGAGACCCGGTAGCGAAAGCCCGCATCGAAAAAGCGCAGCACCGCATCCGCCTTGTCCTTTGTGTTCAGCCGGGGATTGATCGCCTGGATCTGGGCCTCTTTTTCAAATTCTCTCTGGTAGCTCACCGAACGCTTGGCGACCATCCTGCCGAGACGCAGAAGGTTCGCGTGAGCGGTAAGCGACTTGGAATGAACTGCCGGACTGGCGCTGGGAAAGTCGATAAGGACGGCCTTCTGGGTCGTNCCCATCTTCCTGCGCCATTTACGGATATAAAGNTCGAGCCCCTTGCGATCNACCACCCCGGCAGTCGAGTACTTCTTGCCTTCCTTTACGGCATCCAGGGTGGACTTAAAATCATTCCAATTGCCGACAAGCTCGTTGATGAAATCATCGTAGACCGTACACATCAGGTTTGCTTGAGCCTCGCGCTCCTNTTCAGTGCCGACCTTGATAGCGTAGTTNTCCTGGCCATAGAGCCAGACCAGCGGGTTCGCCTTGGGCGGAAAGATTTTCGTTTTGCCCTTAAACGCCTTACCGACCGNGNNCGTCTGCTCTTCAAGATCTATCTCGACCCTGAGATAATAACTGTCCACACCCAGCGCTTTCTTCGGTACCCAGTCGTAGATGACCCCCTTCCGCTTGGAGGTCTTGAGGGTATAGGAGATGGTCTCGCCGATCAGGGGCAGTCCATTATGAACCAGGTCCATCTGGATCTTCGTGCCCAGGGGAAGGTCGGACGAAAAGTTCAGCTTGAGCTTCAGCGTCTGCTTACCGCCCCTCGCGGCCGCGACATATTCCGAACTGATGAGCTCCATGTACGGCTTGTATTCAATATCCTCGTTAGGATCATCCTGGCTGAATCCCCGGGAACAGAAAACACCCGTAAACAGGACAGCGGCAAGCGCAGGAAGGAACAATCTATCGAGCTTCATCAATCTACGTCCTCTTGGAGAAGAATTTTCGGATTGGGCAGATAATAGGAAAGCGAAACATCATCCAGCACCGGCGTCTGCACGACTCCGCCGGCGGTGTTGCCGGAGAGGGACTTGGATCCCTTCAGAAAAAACTTATACACGAATTCGGCGCTCTGGCCCTTGACCCCGGTATCCGGCCTGAAAATCTCTCTGCCCGATATCTGGCTCCTGACGTTCGGACTTCTCCAGGGCGCGCGGAACCGAGGCGGCAACGCGTTGGTCGAACGGAAATAGGTCTCACACTCAACCGGGGTATTCACCAATTGAACCGCGGTGGAGTTGGGCAGGGAATCTGTAAAGGTCGTCGGGTAGTACGCCGTCCAATCGATGGATCGCAGGACCACGCTGTCCACCCCTGGAGGCAAGGGAACCTCAAAAAGATTCGCATACTCACCCGTACGCTGGGTGAAATAACCCGCCCCGGCATTGCTTCCGTAGTAGCGTTTCACCTGGGGAAAGGTTCCCTGGTAGACGATCAGTTCATCGATCGTCGCATTGGCAAGAATCCGCTTCACCGAGGGCGCCACCGTAGTGACCCCGCCCCCTCCGCCCGTCTTGGCGCTGGTGGTAAACCACTTGAACACGCCTGCATCTGAGACGCCCTGCGAGCGGATGATTCCGCCGACCATCAGGCCGTCAATGGGCTGACGCTGGTTGAGACGGACCCAGGAGTTGGCCGTTCCATCGATGACCTGCTGGGCTCTCCTGGGGGTACCTCCCGTGGTCACCTCTTTGAAATCGATATAGAGTTTGATGGGGAAGACGGGGTTGGCATCATCCCAGTCGATCGCGATATGGTGCCATTCGTGCGCCCTGAAATGCTTGATGTCAGCGACGATGTCGGCTCGGGAAATGATCTTCTGCTGGTCAAGGTGTTCGAGAATCGGGTTGTCGCCCTGCTGAGCAGCTCCGCCACCGGCAGAGCCGGGGTCGGGATAGAGCTTCACGCTTCCCGCTGCGCCGCCGACACCCCCGGCCTCCGGAAACGCCTGATGATAGTACATGCGAACGACACGCATCTGACCCCGGGTATTCTTGAAAAGGAAGAATTGGCTGCCTTCCGATCCGCTGAACTCCTGGGCGGCCGGCAAAACCTCCCTGATCACCTGGGTGCAGCCGAGCAGGCCGCTGAAGACCGGATCGTCACCGTCAAACTCGAACTTAACCCAGAAGCCGATTCCGCCGCGGTAGTAGGGAACGTTACCGAGAATATTCTGTCCCCGGCTGCCAATACCGGCGGACCCGACCCTCACGTTGCCGCCGCCGAGACCGACCTCTCCAATACGCTGCCGCGCCGGAAGAACCAGCAGCCTGTTGCCGAGGTGTTGCTGGCGAAAGAGGCTGGAATTGAATCCATCCGGGAAGAGATCCGTTCCGATCTCCTCTTTACCGACAATGGGATCGGTGTACTGCGCCGCCACATTGCCCCGGAAGACATTCAGATTCTGAAGCGTCTTGAGACGATAGAATTCCCTGTACTTTCTCTGGAAGCGGCTGAAGTTGAAATCAAAGACGCCCTTGAGAGCATCGCTGACCTCATCACCAAAGAAGCTGACGCCGCTTCCCTGGAGCGACCTTCGCAGCCGACTGACATTCTGCGGATCGCGCTCGGAAAAAGAGTGCTCCGCGAGAATACTCGGATCCCTGCCGAACATCTGGCTCCTGGAGGTATACGGGGTCTGCTGGCGGCGGGCATCGAGCAGGCCGGCAAGCTCCACACGGCCATCACGAGCCGAGCCCTGCGAATAAAGCTCCGTCAGCGCGTTCATCGGTTCAGGCCAGGTCTGGACAAACTTGCGATCGTTCTTGCTTGAGCGAGCGCCAATATTGAAGGTCTTCTGGAAGTGGAACTGGTTGGTATGCCGCAGAACATCGAACACCTTGACGACCGTCCTGATCTTACGACGGAAAGGAAAAAGATCTGCCGGAACCTCTTCGCCGCCGCCACGATTTCCAACCACGGTGCGGGAGGCTCTCTCACTCCATCGTGACTTGTCGACCATCTGGCCAAGGGTGGTGATCTCGAAGGTTCCCATCGGACCAAAACAGAACTCGGTGGTATGTCCCTTTTTCAGCAGGGGAACCTGGCCACCTGACTTATCCGCCCAGACCAGATCAGACTTATCAACCGCCACGTAGGCCGAGAGGTTCGGATTGTAGCGAGAGATCCTGGTGTTGGGATTGAAGTTCGCCTTGATAACCCCCTTGATCAGGTCGTAATACCAGGCGTTGCTGTCATGCACCGCGAGNCCGAGCTTGCGGAAGGTGTTCCGTTCGGCNCCCTGGGCNGTNCCCTTCTGCCAGAGCCTGCCGATGGGACTGCCCGCGCCGCCAATGACATGCCCNCGTATCAAGCGNTTGTTCGGCTGATCCGGATCGATCACCAGGACNCTGGCAAAGCCCGGNAAATAGCTNGCATCCAGGCCATCNATNAAATCTTCGAAGCCGGGCTGGCTGGGATCGTTGGTNCGCCAGGCGCGGAANAACCTNCGGCCGTTTTTTCGATTGCTGACGATCTGCTGAACAATCTTGAGCGACTCGGTATATTCAAGCCGCGGCGTATAGACAAAGATCGGNCGCGGCGTAACGTCNCGNACCTCTTCATCGGCGAAGATTCTNTCTCCGAGAATCTGGGCGGCCTGGTCGACAGCTGTGANGGCGCCNCCGGCGACNCCCAGGCGGGAATACGGAAAGGTCCTTCGCCCGGCGAGTCCCATGAANCAGGCAATAAGAACCTCCTCCGGCGCCGTGTTGATGTTCACCGGGTATCGCGGCTCATGACCGAGCCGNGGCGATCCAACAGCGCTGGGCATCCGTAAGCCGCCNCCGCCGCCGACACCTCCGCCCTGCNCCCCTCCGCCGGTATTGGTCGTCCCCAGGGCCAGGTCGCGNACCTCATNGTCTCCGTCATCGGCCTTGTAGGTGTAGGGATCAAGCCAGGAGTGGCAGACGACAAAATCTTTCACCGTCTCAAAGTTTTCATCCCCAATCAGCTGGCGCAGCTGGTTCTTGGACTGGAAGCGCTGACCCTCGAGGCGCTGGCGGAAAAGCATGACGCTCTCCCCCGTGATTCGCAGCCCGGTTCGGCGCGGCCCAGTATAGAANGGGTTGGTCACCTGNCGGCCATCGCGCTTGAGGCGGGCGCTGCGCTCGATCACGGTCCCGAGATTGTCGAGCATCCTGGCCAGCGTATCCTGGCGGCCGTTCAGGTTGATGAGCGAGTTGGTGTCAATGACCTTGGTCTTGTACTGAAAACGATAACCCGCGACATCAAGGTAGGTNCTCCAGCGTCCGACCCTCGGATCCTCGACTCCANCCCGGCCATGGGCGAGGTCATCCTCCTTGGNCAGACGGAACAGCCAGCTGGTATTACCGTAGAAAGACCATGAGTAGTGATTGCTGGCCTCGTGAAGCTTGGCAATGACCATGTCCAGGGCAGAGCTCGACATCATCTCCATGCGCTGGGCATCAACGTAATTGTTGGCGGCCTTGCGCTCCAGCCGCATGAGCTGGGCAAAGGATGCTCCCAGGACGGCAAGCAGGGTGAGAACCCCAAGCGCGATGATCAGCATCGCGCCTTCCCGCCGGTCAGCGGCAAAATAACCGGAAGGCGTTGCGCAGAACTGCTTCCCGAGTCGCTCCCTGCGCGCATCTCTGCTCACATCACTGTTCAAACCGTTTTCAGTCTTCTGCATTCGAACTTTCCGTCCCTGGACTGTGCGAGTAGGAGCTCAAAAACAAGAAACGACTCGGNCGAGNCGCCAGGTAGCTTTCGCAACATCAGCCAGAAACGCTGGAAGACGCACCGAAAGAGACCTATAGCCCTTACCTAATAGACTGCCTGCCAAAGCACGGCGTTGCAAATCAGCATAGGCAAAGTCGTCTGTTTTTTACAGGCACCATCCGGGTGCCTGAAGACAAGATAGCACAAATGACAGAACGCTGTCAGCAGTACCGACTTGTGGAAAACTCAGGGAGTTTAGCACACGATGGGGACTCCGGCGAGAAACGATCTTCGGTCCTACCAGCTAAAAGACCAGCGGAGCACTTAAATGATCCGTACTCCGCTGGAATTCTCTTATTTCTCCTGAACGCAGCGCGCCCCAGTGCCGGCTGGATTACAGCCCAAGCTCCGCGCGTACCTGTGTCTCAATCCTCTCGAGAATGTCAGTGTTCTCCTCGAGGAACTGGACCGTACGGTCTCTCCCCTGGCCGATTCGAACATCCTCGAAAGAATGCCAGGAGCCCGAACGCTTGACGATCTCCTGCTCAACCGCGACATCGAGCAGATCGCCGAGATAGGAAATNCCCTCGTTAAAGATGATGTCGAACTCGGCCTGGCGGAACGGAGCCGCCACCTTGTTCTTGACCACTTTGACGCGTGTACGGTTACCGCGGAAGGTGTCCCCATCCTTAATCGCTCCGATTCGGCGAATGTCGAGCCGAACCGAAGAATAGAATTTGAGCGCCCGGCCGCCCGAGGTCGTCTCGGGGCTGCCGAACATGACTCCGATCTTTTCCCGGATCTGGTTGATGAAGATCAGGCAGGTCTTCGATTTGTTCACAGCACCGGTCAGTTTTCGCAGAGCCTGCGACATCAGGCGCGCCTGGAGGCCGACGTGGGTATCTCCCATGTCACCTTCGAGCTCCGCCCGCGGCACAAGAGCGGCGACACTGTCGATGACGATCACATCGAGCGCGTTTGAGTTTATCAGCATCTCTGCGATCTCCAGAGCCTGCTCGCCTGAATCCGGCTGCGAAACGAGCAGTGTGTCAAGATTGACCCCCAGCTTCCTCGCGTAGCTTGGATCAAGGGCGTGCTCGGCATCGATAAAACCTGCCGACCCGCCCGTCTTCTGGGCATTGGCAATGATCTCGAGGGTCAGCGTGGTCTTGCCCGAAGACTCAGGGCCATAGATCTCGACGATCCGCCCGCGCGGAACACCGCCGACTCCAAGCGCGACATCCAGCGAGAGCGAACCCGTGGAGATCGTGGCTACATCGACCTTGTGATCAGCTCCGAGGAACATGATAGATCCCTCGCCGCACTTGCGTTGGATCTGGTCGAGAGCAAAATCAAGCGCCTGCCCCTTGCCCTTCTTTTCTTTGTCCTTTTTTTTGGCGGAAGCCTTTGCCTTACTTTTACTCCTCGACCCCTTTGGGGAAGGACCGGCCTTTGAGGTTGTTTCTTTTTGTGGCACCGCTATTTCCTGACCATTTTTCTGCTTTAGCGTTTCCGGTTCTGGAGTTTCCGGTTTTGCTGTCTCCTGCTCTACCGGAAGTTCCGCCACCGCGGTCGAAGTTTTCATTCTACCCATTTTCTCTACACTCCTTATCAGCTTGGTTACTTTAGATCACGATTTGTTTTCCTGAACCAGAAGCTGTCCGAAAACATCGGTCCCACAGGAGGACCAGCATTTTCGACCACCATCGGCTCATACTCTAACTGTCCCCTGCTTCCTTGTCTGAAGAAGAATCATCGCCGGAAGGGCTCGCCTCGGCTTCGTCGCCGCCAGGGTTCTCCTGGCCGGGTTCNTCCCCCGAGCTCTTACCTTCATCTACCCGGACTTCAGACGCGCTGCCGACGCCGCTGGCACCAGCCTGGCCGGAACCCCNGGCCGCCTCCGCCATGCGCCTTCTGGCAGTATCCTTCATATAGCCATCCAGGGTACTGCGAATCTCGCGCTTCGTACGCGCCGGGTGATACATGACCCTCCAGCGCTGGTCAGGTGACAAGTCACCATAGTTCGTCCGCACGAGATTACGCCTGAAGTCGAGCGCCTCACGCTCCCCCAGCCTTCTGCTCCCGTCACTGCAGGACACCGCGACGGCGCCCATGAGGCCGACAAGAACGGCTGCCCGGGCAAGCGCCCGCAGGCGGCTGTCCGGCAAACAGGAGGAAGCCGCGCCAGGAAAGACCCTGGAGCACTGTTGAAGCTTCGTTCGAATAAAAGAAGGTACCGGCATGATTCTCCCGAACTTCCCTGGCTCCCGTGAATACAGGAAACGACAGGGGTCCGTAAAAAACGAAAAAGCAGAGTATTCGTTCTTCCCCAATTCCTACGGGGGGAACGGTCCCCGTGAAGGAACATGCAAACCGGCAGCGGGGATTCTATTGAGTCCGACAGGGAGTGCAAGAAAAAACCCGGCCGCGATCGGGCCACTAACCCGGCCCAAGACAGCTCCACATCTTCAAAAACCGCGGAAACACTGAGTCTTTGTCGAAATAAACTGTCTTGATGCGCATAAATACCTAATGGTAAATTCCGTTTCCTTTTCGTCTGAAACTTTTCGAAACTTCCCTTCTTCACAGGGTCTCTCTACCTCTTTTTTTCTCAAGGAAACAGTATGAGCACGCCTTACAAGCTTGAATATATCTGGCACGATGGTTACCAGCCGACCGCCAATCTTCGCAGTAAAACCAGGGTCAAAGTACAAGACAGCGAGCCCACGCTGGAAGATTGTCCGCAGTGGGCTTTCGACGGCAGCTCGACCGAGCAGGCCGAGGGCGGCTCTTCCGACTGTCTCCTCGACCCGGTCAACATCATTCCCGACCCGGGCAGGAGAAACGCCTACCTGGTCATGACCGAGGTCAAGAACGCCGATGGTTCCGTCCACCCCTCCAATACCAGGGGCGGCTGGGATGACAACGACGACCTCTGGGTCGGGCTTGAGCAGGAATACGTCCTCATGGACGGTGACAGGCCCGCCGGCTTCCCCGCCGAGGGTTACCCGGGGCCCCAGGGTCCCTACTACTGCGCCGTCGGACACGGCAACGTGGTCCTTCGCCAGCTCGTCGAAGAGCACCTCGATGTCTGCCTCGATGCCGGCCTCATGGTCACGGGCATCAACGCCGAGGTCATGCTCGGACAGTGGGAATACCAGATCTTCGGGATGGGTGCCAAGAACGCGGCCGACGCCGCCGTCTACTCCCGCTACCTTCTCTATCGCACCGCCGAGCAATACGGCGTCACGGTCGACCTGCATCCGAAGCCGGTCAAGGGTGACTGGAACGGAAGCGGNATGCACTGCAACTTCTCGACCACGAAGATTCGCGAAGGAAGTGGCGACGCAAAAGCCAATGAAGCCTACATCACCTCGATCTGCGAAGCCTTCAAGGAAACCCACGCGGAGCATATCGCCGTCTACGGCGCCCACAATGAACAGCGCCTGACCGGTCTCCACGAGACCCAGTCAATCGACCAGTTCAGCTACGGAGCCTCGGACCGCGGCGCCTCGATCCGGATCCCCATCGGCACTGTCAACGATGGCTGGAAGGGCTACCTCGAAGACAGGCGCCCNGCCTCCAACGCCGACCCCTACCAGATCATCAGCATGATCCTCGCCACGCTGGCGAAAGTCGACGGCTGATCCGTTACCAACCTCTGAAACCAGAGAGCCGTTCCTCCCCGTAGAGGAACGGCTCTCTTTTCTTTCCCATCGGCGAACTCGGGCCTTTTGCGCCCTTGAATGCCGGGTGCCGAGAGTATTAGGATAGTCGGTCCGCCCCCTGTAGAGGGCATGTGGAAACGCAAAACCACTTCAACAGCGGCAGCAATAAAACCGTTAAGGAGAATACGTCATGGACGTCCCCGATATTATGAAAGCCCAGGTCTTCTACGAGCCGGAGCAGATGACTCTCGATGAGGCGAAACCGGTTCCGGAAATTGGCCCNGAGNAGGTNCTCGTNAAGGTNCACGCCACCGGNATCTGCGGNTCGGATNTNTCCTACTACTTCGGNAAGGCCNCNGTCGGAACCGANGACCCGCTCGTGCTCGGACATGAGATCTCTGGCGTCATCGCCAGGGTCGGAGAAGTTGCTGCCGAAAAAGGCGGGTTCGAGGTCGGTGACCCGGTCGTCGTCAATCCTGTGCAGTCCGATGTTAACTCACCCTGGACCCAGAAGGGCCTCTCCAACGTCGATCTTGGAGACGTCGTTGGCATCACGAAGGACGGTGGTTTCGCCGAGTACTGCGTTTCGCACTGGTACTGGACCGTCAAGGTGCCCCAGGACATGGACCTCGACATCGCGGCCTCGGCCGAACCGCTGGCCTGCGGACTCTACGCTGTTAAAAACCTGAACATCCAGGCCGGCCAGTTTGTCACCATCTTCGGGCCCGGCCCCATCGGGCTCATGATGGTCCAGATGGCGAAGGTCTACGGCGCCGGAAAGGTGCTGCTGGTGGGTACCCGGGATGAGCGACTCGATGTCGGCAAGGAACTCGGCACCGACCTTATCGCCAACACCAAGGACCCCGAGTCTCCCAACTACGTCGAGGATCTCGACAAGTTCATCCGGGATAACAATGATGGCGAGCTCTCTGACCGTACCATCCTCGCCACCGCCAACCTCGGGGCGATCAAGTCCGGCATCGACACCGCCGGCAATGCCTCGACGGTCGTCATCTTCGGGCTTCCCGGCGACAACGACGTCCACAGCGTCAGCGGCATCGAGTGTATGCTCAAGGACATGACCATCCGCTACTCCTGGCTGGCGCCGGACACCTGGCCCGAGGCCGTCGAGCTCCTGCACAGCGGCAAGGTTCGAGTCGAGCCGATCCAGAGCTACAGCTTCGCGCTCGAGGAGCTCGGCGACTCGCTGCACAAGGTCAGGAACCGCGAAGGAAATGCGATCAAGCCTTTGATGAAAAATTAAGCGCGCCCGTAGACGGCCCTGATAAAGAAAGAAGGCCGGCTGTCCAGCAGGACAGCCGGCCTTCTTCGTTCACTGCTTGAAAACAACCGGCTCGATTACCAGCCGCCATCACCGCCAAGCACGGCACCATGCCAGTCAACGACGGTATTCCTCTGGCCCCCGGCAACGACAGAATAATACCCGTTGGCGTTATTGTTACGGCCGCCTCCGATCGCCGCCCACTCGCCTTCCGCGATGTTCCCCCCGCCTCCGGGAATGGTCGAGCCCCGGTTCATCGCCATATTTCCCCAGCCACCACCGATCGAAGTGTATCTTGCCGCCGCAAGATTGTACTGCCCGCCGCCGATGGTTGACGCATTTTCAACCGCATCGTTACCGAAGCCTCCGCCGATGGAGGAAAGCCAGCCCCTGACCGAGTTGCGCGCCCCAACCACCTTGCAACCCCAGGCCGTGTAATTATTTCCTGTACCGACCACGAGGTTGTGCGAGCCGTTGCGGTCATTGGAATCATCTGTGTCCTGCATGCCGTCATCTCTGCGCTGCTCCTGGTAGCCGATGATCACGTTCCCGAGACCATTGGTTCGATGGGCGTCATCGTTCTGCACGCTGACGTCCTGGTCACCCCATGTGTAGCCCAGCCCGCTAACCACCTGGAGATTGACCCCGGTCATTCGAATGGTCTTGAGAGACCCCTCATCTCCGTTGGTGATCGGCATGTAAACGAGGCTCAGGTGACTGAGAATCTCCGCCTGCTCGGCGGTAAGAGCCGGCCCCTCCTGGGCACAGGCTACGGAAACGGGCTCAGGCCCCCCGTTGAAAAGCCAGCTGAGCATATGGATGGCATCGCTCATATCCCTGACCCCATCTCCATTGGTATCACCGTTTTCACTGGCGACCGGGGCTTCTCCCTGGCCGGCAATGGCAACCAGCTGCATAGTAGCCACTGCGAGAAGCGCCGCATTGAGTAGCAGCGCAATAAGGATCATGCGTTTCATAGGAAACTCCTTTGCGTAAATTAATCAACTTATGGACCCACACGGCTGCTATCCGGGAGCAGCCGCTTTTATCTTCCTTGTAGCTCAATTGTAACCATGTGCCTGTACTCCCATCTCATTATTTCGCTGCCGGCTGCTCAGAAGCGGCCATTGGCGCACATTACCGGCACCGCCCTCAGTCCCGCAGGGTAAAAACAACCTCGCACAGGCTGCCGGCAGGGTATGATGCCCTTCCCGTTTTTTGGAAACCTCCCCGGCAGGTAGCTGCACCTTGAATTCTCCTGACCTCAAAGAACCCGCCTTTTCAGATGTCCTCGACGCCCGGGACAGAATCAGTCCCTGGCTCAGCCCCACGGCCCTCAGGTCCTATCCCCGGCTGAGCAATCTCTCAGGAATCGACCTCCTCGTTAAACAGGAGAACCACCAGCCCATCGGCGCCTTCAAGGTAAGAGGGGGCGTCAACCTGTTGAGCTGCCTCGATGAGGAAGACCGCAAACGCGGTGTCATCTCCGCCTCGACCGGCAACCATGGCCAGTCGATCGCCTGGGCGGCAAAGCTCTTCGGCGTGCGGGCCATCATCACCGTGCCGCAGGGAGCCAACCCGGCCAAGGTCGATTCCATGAGGGCGCTGGGAGCAGAGGTGCTCTTCCATGGAAAAGATTTTGACGAGGCTCGCGGAGAGGTGGAGCGCCGCAGCGCCGAGGAGGGCCTGCGCTACATCCACTCAG
>PAOC01000104.1 GCA_002708465.1 Planctomycetota bacterium | reverse complement strand
ATCGTCGGGAGAGTAGAGCCCCTCCCAGCCATCGGCTAGTCCATCCTCGTCCGAATCGGTTGTAGCCGGCTGGTAGTTGATGTTCATGTAGAAATTCAGTCCCTCCTCGATATTGATGATCCCGGAGGTGAATGGAGTGACCGGGATGGTGCCGTTGGCGCCATTGGCGGCGGCGTTGGTGGACCCGGAGCCGAAGCCGGCGGCATTGGAGCCGCTCCAGTCGCCGCCGAGATTCATCGACAGGGTGTCGACCGCGAATCCGTTGATCAGCAGGGTGATGGATTGCACGCCGGCGTCATCGAGGTCATCGTAGACCCAGGCGAGATCAAGATCGCCGGCCTCGATCAGCGTCGGGGGGAGCCTGAAGCTGACGGTCCCCAGAAGAAGTCCCGATCCTCCCACCGACCTGTAGACCAGGGTGCTGGGCGCCTCGTAGCAGACCGATGAGCCGACGGTGCCGCCGCCGGTTTCCCAGATAAGCTCGCGCTGCCCCTCGAGCTTCTCATCGAAATCGACCGAGGCGGTGAAGGTCATATCGATGAGGTCCACACCGGCGAACCCGGCGAGTACCCTGGCGTGATAGGTCGGCAGGGCGCCAAGGACATTGATGACCTCGGTCGGTTCGATCAGGTCGAGATCGACGACGAAATCTCCGGGAATGCTGTTGGGATTGTTCGGATCGGATCCCGCGGCAAGCTCGACGTTGTCGTCAACTCCGTCTTCATCGCTGTCGGCGTTGACGGGGTTGGTGCCAAGGTCGAGCTCTTCGGCATCGGAGAGGCTGTCGCCATCGGTATCGGGATTGCCCGGGTCGGTGCCGCCCGCGGCCTCTTCGCTATCTGTAAGCCCATCCCCATCGGTNTCGGCCACGGTGGGATTCGATCCNANGAGACGCTCAGCATCATCGCTCAGCCCATCGTTGTCGAGATCGCCCTCTCCGAGANCGGCGAGATCACCCGGGAAATAAAAGCCTTCCCATTCATCCGGNAGNCCATCCTTGTCCGNGTCGGTGNNGNNCGGCATCCAGATGACACCGGAATAGAANTTGAGTCCCTCCTCGACGTTGATGNTCCCGGAGGCGAAATTGATACCCGTGAGATCGCTGCGCTGACCGGTCGAGGCCAGGCCGCTGGCCGCCACGCCGTAGCCGGCGCCGTTGCCTCCGCTCCAGTCATTCGAATTCGCCGGCAGAATGTCTACGCCGACCGTATAGCCATTGACCACCATGCTGATCGACTGGCCGAAGTTTTCATCTTCAACATCGAAGGTGATAGCGACCTCGACCTCTTCCCCGTCGAGCACACCATCTTCTTCGACNGCNAGGAGGGGCTCGGGAAGCTGGAAACGTACAGTAGCAACAGCCCATCCCCACTCGTTNACTCCAGCCGGGTTCACGTCACGCCCCGCGGCGCGGTAGACCAGGGTGCTGGGAGCTTCGTAGACCAGGGCGATGCCNGTCCAGCCGCCGCCGGTCTCGAAGAGCACCTCTCGATTGCCAGCGAGCTTGGGGGCAAAGAGCGCCTTGACGGTGAAGGTCGCGTCCATCTGGTCGACCGCTCCGCGGCCCAGGTTGCGTCCGTTGTAGGTCGTCATGGCCCCGAGGACGTTGAACACCTCGTCGGGATCATCGAGCTCCTCGACCCCCGGAGGCGGAAAGCTGTCGGGGTCGANCGGATCAAAACCGAAAAAGAGCTCTTCGCCATCGAGAAACCCGTCCCCATCGGTGTCGGCCAGGGTGGGATTGGTCCCATGTTCATTGACCTCTTCTCCATCGCTCAATCCATCGCCGTCGCTGTCGGCCCGCAACGGGCTGGTATTGAGCTCGATCTCCTCGCCATCATCGAGGCCATCCTCGTCGGTATCCGCCGCGAGGGGATTCGTGCCGCGCTCAAACTCGGCGGTATCGTTCAGGCCGTCCGCGTCCGCGTCGGCCTCGCCATCATCGAGCGCGTCGAGATCTCCGGCATTGAGCATTTCCCACGCATCGGGAAGTCCATCGCCGTCATCATCGACGAGCCCGGGGATGTAGTTCGCGTTGGCGTAGAAGGCCAGGCCTTCCTCGAGGTTGAAGGTGCCTGAAAGAAAAGCCTGCGCCCTCAGCGAGGTGTTGCCGCCGCCGGCGGCCAGCGAGGTCGAGGCGCCGCCGAAAGCGGACGCGTTACCGCCGCTCCAGTCAGGCTGAAGATCCTCGGTCACCGAGGCGAANACCTCATCGTTGATGATAATGGTGATCACCTGCAGACCCGCGCCGTTGTCGATATCGAAGGTCCAGGCGACATCCAGCTCGCCATCATCGAGCTGCTCCTGGCTCAGCTCTACTCGCGCCGTGGCGACTGAGATGCCGCCGTTTCCCGCGGCGCGCAGCACCAGGGTGTTGGGATGCTCGTAGACGAAAGAAAAACCGATGGTGCCGCCGCCGCTCTCCCAGATGAGCTCGCGCAAATCGCCGACACTCGTTTCCGGGGTGGGATCGAAATCAACCGACAAGGTAAAGGTCGCATCGAGCCTGTCGACCGTGGCGATGCGATTCACCGTCCGGTTGTTGTACGTCGGCAGGCCATTGTTGCCGGCGCTGATGACGTTGAGAACCTCGTCAGGCGGAAAATCAAGACTCTCAAAATCATCCGCCCTGGCTCCCTTCATATTCAGAAGCGCCGCGGAAAAAGTCAGACAGATGAAAAATGCGCGATACATAACCAGTTACCCTTCCGAAAAATGATTTATCTCTGAACCCGGAATACGGCATGCACTGCCGTCCGGGTTGTTCGTTTCAACCTGTTACAACCTTTTGTTGATTCGCCGGGAGCCGGCGCTGGAAGCGGACCATAACCCATCGGATCCAACTTCATCTCCAACTATCTATTATGAGTCTACAAAAGTGAGAAGAAAACCTGTCTTTCGACGAAAATCCTCAACAAGGCGAGAGTCGAAGACCTGAATCCCAGCCCGGCAGCCCCCCCCTGCCGGGCAAAGCCGCCGATCAAGGGGCTCCCTGTTTCGCAGTTTCTCCAGGCTTACGGCCGTTTCACACCATCGGGCTCTTACTCGCAGCTGCTGAAGGTCTCACAACCCAGTCCATCATCGGGCTGCGCGGTATCCTCGCCGCATTCGAGACCGGGCTGCACCGGCGCCTGCCCTCCGAGGAAGAGGAAATTCAGGATGAAAATCCCATCGGTCAGCTGGATCGCGCCATTGTTGTCCGCGTCGGCNGCATCACCGCAAACCGGGGCCGCTCCTCCGAGGAAGAGGAAGTTCAGAATAAAAATCCCGTCGGTCAGCTGGAGGGAGCCGTTGTCGTCCGCGTCACCGCGGCGAAACTGCGGACCGGCGGGCCCGACAGGGTCTCCGCAGGTGAACTCGCAGAAGGCGCTGACACCAAGACCGCCCAGGCGGGTTCTGCAGGCCGCCTCCAGGGCGTGAACACTGCCGGCGCCACAACCCTCCGGCAACGGCACATCCACGGTACCGCCTTCGCCGACCTCGAAAATACCTGACGGCTGGTCATCGATGAAAACAGCGAGGGTCTGGCAGCCGCAGCCATCGGGAGAGCCCGTCAGCTGGATTCGAATCACGGACTCGTCAACCAGCGGCTCGCAGNNAAGCTCCAGCTCTCTGCAGTCAACGGCGATCGGGCCCACGTCACCGGACACNTCGGTCACCTTGAGCCAGTTGGCCGATCCATCGGAGCTGTCGGTGGCGCCGCCATCGGGGCCGATCGGCGTCAGGGCCAGGTCGACGACATCTCCCTCCTGCAGGCTNACCACCTGGCTGCGCATGATCCCCTCAACATCGGATCCCGCGACCGATGCCGTATCGACCTCCTGGCCGTTTACGAAGAGATGACCCGTGATGCCATCTCCGCCGGCAGCCGTCTTGCGCATATGCCAGATGAGGGCCACCACCGAGTCCCGATCGCTGACCCAGCGCCGGATCGTCCAGTGTTCATCGAAAGGTTCGGAGTTGCCTCCGTTGGGATGGGTCGCCTCCGGCCCGAGCATGGTCCAGGGTCCCAGCCCATCCCCCAGCAGGTCCCACTCGACGCCCGTCCAGTGGTTGCCCTCGGGAAAGACGGCGCCCCCGGCCGGACCGAATTCGTTGACGAACTCGATGAGGTCATCTTCAGAATAGATAAAGTCAAAGTCGAGGGTGAGATTGTAATAGCCGTAGAACCAGTTGTTGACGCCCTGCTCTCCATCCTCCGACCAGTCAGCGACGGAATCCGCCAGCACCACCGGGCTCCCGGGGTCGGTCGGATCCGAACCCGCCGCCAGCTCGACGGCATCGCTGAGGCCATCATCGTCGGTGTCGGGGTTGTTGGGGTCCGTCGCGGGATCCCCGTTGACCTCATCGAAGTCCGCCAGGCCATCATCATCGGAATCCGGATCGAGCGGGTCGGTCTTGTTCTCGATCTCGTCGCCATCGCTGAGACCGTCTCCGTCGCTATCCAGCAGGGTCGGGTTGGTTCCTCCGTCNAGCTCGGCGGCATCGCTGAGGCCATCATCATCGGCATCTCCCTCGCCGAGAACGCCAAGNTCNCCGGGAGNGTAGAGNGATTCCCACTCATCCGGCAGNGCATCTCCNTCNGAGTCGGTGGTCTCCGGCAGGTAGTTGATGTCGGAGTAGAGCTTCAGCCCCTCNTCNANGTTGATNANGCCCGAAGNGAAGTCATTNCCNGTGAGATCGCCTCGCTCCCCGCTGCCGGCAAAGCCCGAGCCGACCACCGCGAAGCCNGCGCCGTTNCCGCCGCTCCAGTCNCCGCCNAGNTCGAGNGAANCGGAATCAACCGGGTAGCCGTTNACGACCAGCCGGATCTCCTGCTCNCCTTCGGCGTTGAGCACGTCGCAGACCCAGGCNACATCCACATCGCCTGAATCAANGAGCGCGGGGGGAAGCTGGAACCGGGCCGTGGTCAGCCCCCAGCCGGCCTCAAGANCACCTGCGGGATTGATCCCGTTNCCGGCGTTTCGCAGGACNAGCAGGTTGGGAGCCTCGTAGCAGATCGAGAGGCCGGTCCAGCCGCCGCCGGATTCCCAGATCANNTCGCGAGGNCCATCGAGCTTGGCGTCAAAATCTATGACCGCCGTNAGGGTGACATCCANCAGATCGATGGGGCCCGCNCCAANATTGCGANCGTNGTTCGTCGGCAGCACCCCGGGNACGTTGANGACCTCCGTCGGCAGGCCCAGCTGCGCGGCGAATTCGCCCGGNGANTCGTTGGGNTTGNNGGGNTCGGTNCCGNNGTCCACCTCGCGCCTGTCGGTGAAGCCNTCTTCATCGGTGTCGGGGTTGTTTGGATCGGTGCCCGCTTCGGCCTCCTCGCCATCATCTAGCGAGTCGCCATCGGTGTCGGGATTGAGGGGGCTGCTGCCGTTCTCGATCTCAGCCCCATCAGCCAGGCCATCTCCATCGGTATCGGCCGCGATAGGATCGGTCAATTCGTCAAACTCGTCCGCATCGCTGAGCCCGTCTCCATCCGCGTCACCCTCCCCCAGCACGCCCAGGTCTCCGAGCGCGTAGAGGAGCTCCCATTCATCGGGCAGGCCGTCCTCGTCGCTGTCGGTGGTCGGGGGACGGTAGTTGATGTCGGAATAAAAATAGAGACCGCGGTCGACAAAAATCTCTCCCGAGATGAAGTCGGCGGCGGTGAGATCGCTTCGCGCGCCGGAACCCGCGATTCCGCTGGAGAAAATACCGAGAGCCGCGCCGTTGCCGCCGCTCCAGTCGCCACCGAGGTCTAGCGCCTCGGAGGCTACCCTGTAGCCATTGACGATCAGGCTGATCTCCTGGAGCCCTTCGCCATTGGAGACATCGACCACCCAGGCCAGCTCCACCTCATCCCCCATCAGGCTGCTCGGCAACGGGTAACGAATCATCGTCATCGCCCAGCCGGCCTCGAGTATGCCCGCCGGGTTGATGCCGTTGCCTGAATTGCGCAGCACCACCGTATTGGGAGCTTCGTAGCACAGGGACAGTCCGGCCCAGCCGCCGCCGGATTCAAAGATCAGCTCCCTCTCCCCGGCGGTTTTCTCGGTGAAAACCACAGGCAGGGTAAAGGTTGCATCCAGGCGATCGACGGGTCCGCGTCCGAGGTCGCGGTTGTTGTAGNTCGGCATGGCGCCGAGAAAATTCACCATCTCGTCGGGATCATCGAGCTCCTCCACATAGACAGCCGGCATGCTGTCGGGATCGGCCGGATCGAAGCCGTCGGCCACCTCGCGTCCATCAGACACTCCGTCGCCATCGGTATCGACAAGCGTCGGATCGGAGCCGTGCTCGTTCACCTCGTCTCCATCTCCGAGACCATCTCCATCCGAGTCGGTGAGAAGCGGGTCGCTCCCGCGCTCAATCTCGGCTCCATCCTCGAGTTCATCACCGTCAGTATCCGGCGAGGTGGGGTCGGTACCGGCCTCGAACTCGGCGGCATCAGCCAGTCCATCCTTNTCCGCATCACCTTCCCCNAAGGCCTCGAGATCGCCCGGGGCATAGAGGAATTCCCATCCATCCGGAATGCCGTCCCCATCATCATCGAGGCTCTCCGGCGCGTAGTTCATATCCGGATAGAAGGAGAGACCCGCGTCCAGATCGATCACACCTGAGATGAAGTCGNCNCCCGTCAGCGCGGTATTCGTCCCGGTACCCGCGAGCGAGGTCGACGCGGCGCCGAAAGACGCTGCGTTGGAACCGCTCCAGTCGACCTGCAGCTGGGTAGCGGCCGTTACGACCCTGAAATCATCAAGGATGATGCTGATAGCCTGGAGCCCCTCTCCATTGTCGACATCAAAGGTCCAGGCCACATCGTGGGGACCGGATTCGATCACCGCCGGCGGCAGCGCGAAGGTGGCTGTGGCGAGCGAGAGGCCGCCGTTCCCCGAGGCGCGCAGAACGAGCTGGTTCGGCGCCTCGTAGACGAATGAGAAACCGATCGTGCCGCCTCCGGATTCCCAGATAACCTCGCGCTCCCCATCGAGCTTGTCGGCAAATTCGATGACCGCGGTGAAGGTTGCGTCGAGAAGGTCCACACCGACAAAATTGCCTACCGTTCGGGCGTTGTAGGTCGGCAGCGGCCCGATGACATTGATGACCTCGCTGGGGGGCCAGGCATCGTCGTCAAGCTCCTGGACATCAACAGCATGTATCGAAGATGACACGACAGCGCAAACCGTCCACGCCAGCGTAAATAGGAGCGGCCTCAGACACATAATTTAAAACCTTTCTATGTTGTTGAATCAGCNGCTTATTGACAGCTGTTGTAGCTGTCGCAGCCAATCGGATCATCCGCCTCTGTATCGGGCCCGCAGGGNCCGAATCCCGGCATCCCCGGCGCCGGAGGCGCGTCGCCTCCGAGGAAGAGGAAGTTCAGGATAAAGATCCCGTCGGTCAGTTGTACGGAGCCGTTGTCGTCCGCGTCCGCCGCATCAAAACAGGCCGGCGAGCCCCCTCCGAGGAAGAGGAAATTCAGGATAAAGATCCCGTCGGTCAACTGGATAGCGCCGTTGTCATCGGGGTCGCCGCGATGAAACACCGGTCCCTTGACCACCTGGCAGGCCTCCTCGGCCGCGCAGTCGGAATCATCACAGTCGGCGAGCCCATCTCCATCATCATCTTCGCCGTTGCCGCAGACCTCGTCCGGTCCGCCAGCCCACTCGAGATCCTCGGAGATCTGCAGCCAGTTGGCGGAACCGTCGGAGCCGTCGTGGCCGTTTTCGTTGGGACCGGTGGGAGTGAGCGCCAGGTCGATTACATCGCCCTCGAAGATTTCCAGTTCGATGGTACGGGTCACGCCGACGCCGTCGCCNCCGGCGATGACCTCGGAGTCGAGGAGCTCGCCATTGTGATAGAGCATGCCGGTGACCCCGGCGCCGTTAAGGTTGGTCTCGCGGGTGTGCCAGGTGACGTTGACCCCCTCGGAGCGATCGCTCACCCAGCGGCGAATGACCCAGTGCTCCTCGTTGGGAGCGGAGTTGGTNCCGTTGGGGTGAACCTGCTCCTGGGCGATGTAGGTCCAGGGCGCGTTCGAAGGCACCAGGCGCCAGGCGGTACCCTGCCAGTGCACGAACTCATCGAATTCGATGAAATCGTCCTCCTCGTAGCCGGGAAACCCGTCCAGGGTGGCGTTGTAGTAGCCGTTGTACCAATTGTTGGCTCCCTGCTCTCCCTCGGCAGACCAGTCATCGCGCGAGTCGGCGTAGACCTGGCCATCGCAGACATCTCCGACGCCGTTCACGTTGCCATCGGCCTGGTCGGCGTTCGTTACCGAAGGGCAATTGTCACAGGCGTCGCCGAGGTCGTCTTCGTCCCCGTTNGCCTGGTCGGCATTGGCCGCCTCGACGCAATTGTCNTCGGTNTCGGGTACGCCATCTCCATCGACATCATCGCAGGCGTCTCCTGTCCCGTTCTGGTCGAGATCGGCCTGGTCGGTGTTGGCGTTCTCCGGACAATTGTCGCAGGCNTCNCCGACGCCATCNTCGTCCCCNTCTTCCTGTCCGCCATTGCTGATCTCCCAGCAATTGTCGATGCCATCGTGGAAGCCNTCCTCATCGGTATCNGGAAGATCNCCGCTGACNCGCAGCCANTTGGCCGAGCCGTCGGAACCATCGGAACGGTCACCGTTAGGCCCCGTGGGGGTCAGGGCCAGGTCGATGACATCTCCCTCCGCTATATCCACCACCCGGGTCCGGGTCACCCCGACCCCGTCGCCGCCGGCGATGNCNNCCCGGTCAANCTCNANNCCNTTGTGGAAGAGAATNCCNNTNACCCCGGTTCCCNCGAGGTTNACCTCGCGNNNNTGCCAGGTGAGCGAGACCATCTGGTCGCGGTCGCTTACCCACCGGCGAATCGACCAGTGCTCCTCGTTGGGACAGCTGTTAGTTCCGTTGGGATGGGTGCCTTCCTGCTGGAGCAGGGTCCAGGGACAATTGGAGGGCGCCAGCCGGAACATATTNCCGCGCCAATGCTCGTTCGGATCGAATTCGATGAAGTCATCCTCCTCAAAGGTGCCGTCCGGATCCGCGGTCAGGTTGTAGTAGCCGTAGTACCAGTTGTTAACCCCCTGCTCACCCACGGGCGACCAGTCTTCGACCGAGTCGGCGAAGGGCGGCTCCTCGCAGGCGTCTCCACGGCCGTTCTCGTTCCAATCAGCCTGGTCAGCGTTCGCCTCGGCCGGACAGTTATCGCAGAGATTGCCGATACCATCCTCATCGGTGTCAGCCTGGGTCTCGTTAGCGACCTCGGGGCAGTTGTCCAGGCAGTCGATGACACCATCTCCATCGCCATCGTTCTGCGGCTGGGAAGCCGTGATGCTCAGATGGTTGTAGGATCCATCCGCGCCATCTCCTGTGTCTCCTCCCGGGCCTACGGGAGTCAGCGCCAGGTCGACGATGTCGCCCTCGAAGAAGCTCCGGCAGAGGATCCTGGTCACGCCGCCTGTATCATTGCCGGCGATGGTGGCACGGTCGATCTCCTCACCGTTGATAAAGAGGATACCCGTGGTTCCGTTGCCACCGGTATTCTGGGCCATGACGCTCCAGGTCAAGGCGAGGTCGCCCTCCCTGTCGCAAACCCAGCGGCGGATCGCCCAATGCTCCTCGCCGTTGTTGATGCCGTTGGGATGGACGAAGTCAGCGCCGGCCGCGTTACCGATGGTGGTCCAGGGAGCGTTGCTTGGAACCAGGCGCCAGTTGGTGCCTATCCAATGCTCAAACTCCTCAAACTCGATGAAATCGTCCGCCTCGTACCCCGGATCCTCATCCAGGGTCAGGTTGTAATAGCCGTAGTACCAGTTGTTGACTCCCTGCTCGCCATCGAGCGACCAGTCCATGGAGGAATCGGCGATGGGCTGGCAGGCATCCCCGATGCCGTCTCCATCCTCGTCTTCCTGGCCCTCGTTGGAGAACTCCGGGCAATTATCCTCCCAATCGGCGACGCCATCCCCGTCCCCGTCCCCGGGCTCGAGCTGGGTGCTGGTCAGGGTGAAGTCTCCCTCCGAGGTAGCCCAGCCGTGGACGAGGATATAGTAGGTTTCGTCACCTTCGGTTTCCCAGGTGACGGTCGAATCTGTCCGAAAGGAGGCGCAGTTGTCATCGTTGGAGCCGACACAGATGAAATCTCCGCACTCTCCGGAAAAGACGCTCAACGCGGTATCATAGCTCGAGAGATTACCACTGCAGGTCGTGACGGTTGTCGTTCCGCCATTACCGAGAATCGTAAACCAGGCGCCTGGTGAATCCCAGGGACCACAGTTGAAGTCGTTGTCCTCTGTGGCGATGAGCCCGCCGAGGGTCGACCCTGCGATCGAATCGTTGCCATCTATTTCGATAGCGTCATCACAAAATTCCTGGGCGAAGGAGATGGAGTCCGCCGAGGACAGGAGCCCGAAGGCCGCCAGCAGTACAATAATTCTCTTACACATCAGGTTCAAAACCTCCTGAAAGACTGACAGTCCACAAAGAGTTCATAAATACATTTCATATGGAACCACGACTGAAAATAATTCCTACTCAGGACATCACCGCAAACAGGAGAGTCCTCGGGGAACAACACTTAAAACCTTTCTATTGTTGAACTAACAGCTTATTGACAGCTAGTGTAGCTGTCGCAGCCGATCGGATCATCAGCCTCGGTATCGGGTCCACAGGGACCGAATCCCGGCATCCCCGGCGCCGGAGGCGCGTCGCCTCCGAGGAAGAGGAAGTTCAGGATAAAGATGCCGTCGGTCAACTGCACCGAACCGTTGTCGTCGGCGTCCGCCGCGTCGAAGCAGGAAGGCGAGGCGCCGCCGAGGAAGAGGAAGTTCAGGATGAAGATTCCGTCGGTCAGCTGGATCGCGCCGTTGTCATCGGGGTCGGCGCGATGGAACACCGGTCCCTTGACCACCTGGCAGGCCTCCTCGGCCGCGCAATCGGAATCATCGCAGTCGGCGAGCCCATCGCCATCATCATCTTCGCCGTTGCCGCAGATTTCGTCCGGTCCTCCCACCCACTCGAGATCCTGGGAGATCCGCAGCCAGTTGGCGGAGCCATCGGAGCCGTCGTGGGTGTTCTCATTGGGACCAACCGGGCTCAGGGCCAGGTCGATCACATCGCCCTCGAAAACCTCTATCGCGATGGTGCGGGTCACGCCGACGCCATCACCCCCGGCGATGACCTCGGAATCAAGCAGCTCTCCGTTGAGATAGAGCATGCCGCTGACCCCGGCGCCGTTGAGGTTGGTCTCGCGGGTGTGCCAGGTGATATTGACCCCCTCGGAAAGATCGCTCACCCAACGACGAATGACCCAGTGCTCCTCGTTGGGAGCGGAGTTGGTGCCGTTGGGGTGGACAAGCTCCTGGGCGATGTAGGTCCAGGGAGCGTTCGAAGGCACCAGGCGCCAGGCGGTACCCTGCCAGTGCTCGAACTCATCGAATTCGATGAAATCGTCCTCCTCGTAGCCGGGAAACCCGTCCAGGCTGAAGTTGTAGTAGCCGTTGTACCAATTGTTGGCTCCCTGCTCTCCCTCGGCGGACCAGTCGTCGCGCGAGTCGGCGTAGACCTCGCCATCGCAGACATCCCCGA
>PAOC01000028.1 GCA_002708465.1 Planctomycetota bacterium | reverse complement strand
GATCGAGTCCTTCACCGCGGCGACCTCCTCGGGCGAGCCGCTGGCGACGAGNCGCCCGCCGCCANCGCCGCCCTCCGGCCCGAGATCGATGAGGTGATCGGCCTGGGCCAGCACATCCACCTGGTGCTCGATAATGACGACCCCGTGTCCCCGGTCGACCAGCCCGTGAAGNACATCGAGCAGCCGGCGAATATCGTCGAGGTGGAGACCCGTGGTCGGCTCATCCAGGAGAAAGAGCAGTCTTCCTCCCCCGCGGGCCATCAGCACCCTGGAGGCCAGCTTCAGNCGCTGGGCCTCGCCGCCGGAGAGAGTGTTGAGCGGCTGTCCGAGCTGCAGGTAGCCGAGACCCAGGGAANCGAGAAAACGNAGCGTCTCCGCGAGCTTCTCCTCATGGCTGAAAAAGACAGCCGCATCGTCGATGGTCAGCTGGAGAACCTCGTGAACATTNAGCTCCCCGTACCTGATCCCCAGCACCTCCTGCCGGAACCTGCGTCCGTCACAGGCCTCACAGGTCAGCGTTACATCGGATAGAAACTGCATCTCGACCTGGACAACCCCCGCCCCCTTGCATTCCTCGCAGCGGCCGCCCTTCACNTTGAAGCTGAAGGCGCCGGCGTCAAAGCCGGCCTCGCGGGCNTCATCCGTGGCNGCGAAGAGCTTGCGGATTCGGTCAAAAACCTTCGTATAGGTCGCCGNATTACCCCTGGGNGTCTTTCCGATNGGCGACTGGTCGACCAGCACNACCTCATCGACCANCTCCAGGCCGCGAATGGAATCCACGAGCACCTCNCCCTCNACCGCNAGNCCCTGNTCNCGCTGCCAGTGNCGCCAGAGAACCTGGTGGANCAGGGAGCTCTTNCCGGACCCGGANACCCCGCTGANGGCGGTGAAGACGTCGACCGGNATATCGACATCAAGNTCCCGAAGGTTGTTCTCNCGCGCNCCNGCNATCGCCAGGCAACGGGAAGNCTTCACCTTGCGGCGCTTGCGCGAGGCGGCNGCCACCCNNGACTCNCCCCTGAGGTAGGCNCCGGTGAGCGAATCCNCGCTCGNGATGATNTTTCCGACAGNCCCCTCAGCCACCACCTCGCCTCCAGCGCTGCCGGACCCNGGCCCCATNTCGATCACATGNTCGGCNGCGGCGACAATCTCCGGATCATGCTCCACCACNACCACCGTATTGCCGCGGTCACGCACCTGGCGCAGAATCTCGAGCAGGCGCNCGTTATCCCTCGCATGCAGNCCNATGGAGGGCTCGTCGAGAACNAAGAGNGTGTCCACCAGCGANGCNCCGAGAGCCGCGGTCAGGTTCACCCGCTCCACCTCCCCNCCGGAGAGCGTNCGGGACTGNCGNTCGAGCGACAGGTAGCCGAGGCCGACGGAGTCCAGGTANCCGAGCCGGGAGGAGATCTCCTCCACCACGAGGCGCTCAGGCCNCTGCAGCTTCCCGGCTGCAAGCTCGGCCAGNATCCTGACGCCGGCGAGCACCGGCAGCTTCCAGAACTCCGGCAGCGTCATTCCGCCAACGCGAAAGCAGAAGGCCTCAGGCCTCAGGCGGCCGCCGCGGCAGGATGGACACTCGTTAAAGCCGCGGTAGCGCGACAGGAACACTCGCACGTGCATCCTGTACTTCTTCTTTTCGAGGCTGCGGAAAAAACCTTTCACCCCGGCCCAGCCACCCCCGCCGCCGTCGATGACGAAGGCCCTGTCCTCCCTGGAGAGCTCCTCCCAGGGAATATCCATATCGAGTCCCCGCGCCTCGCAGGCTCTCCTGCATTTCGTACGCCAGCGGCCTGAGCGCCGCCCCTTGCTCTTCCACGGCTTGATGGCGCCTGAACTGAGCGACAGGCGGCGGTCGGGAACGACCAATCCCCAGTCGATCTCGATGATCCTGCCAAACCCGCGGCACTCCTTGCAGGCTCCATAGGGCGTATTGAAGGAGAAGAGCCCGGGGGTAGGATTCGGCAGGGCCACATCGCAGGCGGAGCAGCGCAGTCCGCGCGTAAAGTCCCTCGATCCCCTCGAGGTAAGAAGTCTCATCCTTCCATGGGCGACCTTGAAGGCCTGCTCGATGGAATCTACGCGCCGCTGTCGCGAGGCGGANNTNTTCGAGAGACGGTCGACGACNATNTCCANCCGTCCGTCCTCGAGATCACCAGCCTCGAGATCNGTGATACGAACAACCTCCCCGCCGCGAAGAAAGCGCAGAAATCCCTGNCCCTGGAAAGCCGCCGAGATGACCTCTACCGACTCGAAGCCTCCGAGGGGAACGGGAGCTACGATGAGAACGGGCCAGTCCGAAGTCTNTGAGAGCNGCGAGGCTCTCGAGCACNGCGGTGGTATTCTCAGGNTCNACCTCCTCTGCGCACTGCGGACAATANCCTCGTGAGCAGCGTGAATACAGCAGCTTGAGGTAGTCGTTGATTCCGGTCATGGTGCCCACCGTCGAACGNGANGTCTTCACCGCNCCGGACTGGTCGATGGCGACCGCCGGGGGGATTCCATCGATCGAGTCCGCGTCCGGCCGGGTAAAGCGGTCAAGGAACTGCCTGGTATAGGCGGAAAACGTCTCAACGTAGCGGCGCTGCCCCTCGGCATAGAGAGTATCGAAGGCCAGGCTGGATTTCCCCGAACCGCTCACGCCCGTAATCACGGTGAGCTTGCCCAGGGGGATATCGATGTCGATGTCCCTCAAGTTGTTCTGGCGAAGTCCGCGCAGCCGGATGGCTGCGTCGCCGTTACAGGAGTTCCTTGCGCACATGGTCTCGATTTAACCGACCTGCCGGAAAATGCAAGCTTTCAGGGGAAGCTCCTCTCCCGGAGCTCCCTCGTAAGATAGTTCGTCAGTTCCTCAAAAGAACCAGCCAGCGGCGCGGCGTCATCCGGGAGCCCGGCTATGCCGCCCTCCTCNCCCAGCCAGCAGATGAGAGGCCTGCCGTACTCGAGCGCCAGCTCGACCTCTGAGCGGGTTCCGGCCCCGCCCGGCAGGGCGACAATGACATCGGCAGAGAGCACGTTCAGATGGTTTCGGCTCATTGGATCGCGGCCCCGCTCACCGCTGAGGGGGAGATGGGTCCGGATCGGTATCTCGACCCAGTGATTGGGATACCCCCCGGGAGAACCGCGCCCTCCAGCTCCGGGGCTTCCGGGAAGTATGCCAATCGACCGGCCAACCCGGCCCTCAACCGAATGGAAGGCCCGGCTCACGGACGCCATCACCCCGGCTCCGCCGCCAGTCAGGAGATGGCAGCCGCTCGCGCCGATCCACTCGCCCAGCGGACCGGCCAGCTCACCGTGTTCGTCCATCCCTGAGCCCATCACGGCCACAATGGGCTGACGGAGATCCCCTGCGGTGCTATATTCACCCTTCATGAATGACTCTCTCCAAATGACCGCGCGCTCCGTCTTCCTGGGAGGTCTCATCCTCGAGACCGTCCTGGTCGTTATCGCAACCCTGGTCAGCTACCTGTTCTTCGATACCCCCCTGCTGAATCCCATCAGCTTCGATCGAGAGGGGCTGCTCACGGGAGTCGCCGCAAGCCTGCCCATGGTAGCCTATTTCGTCTTTTCACTGTCAGCATTCGGGCGGAATCTCGCGCCCCTCAAGCGTATCTACGACCTGCTCAGAAGAATGCTCGCGCGCGCGCTGATCGAGATGCCCACCTGGCAGATCGTCCTCCTGGGAATGTCGGCGGGAATCGGCGAGGAGTGTCTCTTCCGCGGGGTTCTTCAGCCCGTTGTCGAAGGCTGGACATCCACCCCGGCCGCAATCCTTCTGACGGGCCTCATCTTCGGATTGCTGCACGCGCTCACACCCGCCTATTTCATCCTCGCCACCATCCTGTCGATCTACTTCGGCTTCCTGGTCTACTACACGGGCAACCTGATGACACCGATACTTGCCCACGGTCTTTACGATGTCGTCGGCTTCCTGCTTCTCAAACGCCTGTTCCTGAAAGACTCACCGTACGCAGAGACCGTCGACGGTGACAGACACGGGGAAGAGGGCGAGAGAGAGGCTCCTGGCGACTAGCCCGGCGGCCAGCCGAGCTCGCGGCCGCCCAGCAGGTGAACATGCAGGTGNAAGACNGACTGCCCCGCCCCCTCGCCGTTGTTGGTCACCAGGCGGTAGTCCTCGAGTTCTTCCCGCCGAGCCACCTCGGCCGCCACCCAGAACAGGTGGCCGAGAAGCTCCCTGTCCTCTTTCTCCATGTCCGCAACCTTGACGATCGGCTTGCGGGGGATGATGAGGACATGGGTCGGAGCCTGGGGCTGGATATCCCTGAAGGCGAGCGCCCTCTCGTCCTCGTAGACGATGTCGGCAGGAATCTCCTTGTCGATGATCTTCTGGAATATGGTGCTCATGAGCTCTCCTNTTTGTTTTCTCCAGGGCAAGCTCCAGANAGCTTCGCCGTCCCGCATTGGACTTGGCGAAGCTCAAATGCGAAAATGCCTGCGCCTAAAGTGTACTGAGAATCGAGGCAAGTCCACGATACGACAGGGCCTGCCCGGGACGCCATCATCTTCACCCCGCAAGAAAGCCCAAACGATGAGCGACAGCTGGAACAGGCAGACAAAACACTCGAGGCGCGCCGCGATCCGGGCGGGCGCTGTCGGATTGATGGGNCTCGGGCTGGCTGAATTCAACGCCCTGCGCGCCGCCGCCGGGCAGGATCCGTCCGCCGCNTCCCCGAAAGCCCGCTCGGTCATCTACATCTTNCTCTCCGGCGGTCTCTCTCAGATNGACAGCTTCGACATGAAGCCGGAGGCGAAAAAAGAATTCCGCGGATCCTTCAAGCCCATCCCTACGGCGACCGAGGGTATCCAGGTCTGTGAGCATCTCCCCCTCCTGGCAAAGCGCAGCCAGGCCTGGTCCATCTGCAGATCGCTGACCCACCCCTTCAACGAGCACTCCGAGGGACACATGGTCATGCTCTCAGGACGCAGCGACCTGCCGCCCGCCTTCAATCTCAACAAGCCGAAGGAGAGCGACTGGCCGGCGATCGGAGCTGTCGCGAACCAGCTCGTCAAGCCCAGGGGCGTCATGCCCTCTTCTGTCGCCCTGCCGGAGCGGCTGATCCACAGGACCGGACGGGTCATCCCCGGACAATTCGGAGGGGTGATGGGCAACCACACCTCCCCCTGGTTCCTCGATGCCTCGACCTTCAACAGCAAATCCTACGGAGCCTACCCCGAGTACACCTTCCATCACGAGAAGGGTACCCAGAAGAGATCGAACGACAACTTCACCATCCCCCAGCTCTCACTCTCAGAAGATCTCTCGCGAACGCGCCTGCGGCGGCGAATGGAGGTGCTCGAATCCATCAATGCCCAGCAACAATCGCTCCAGGGGGCGAGTGCGGTTCGCGAGTTCCGCCGCTATCACGACCTCGCGCTCGGACTCCTCGGCGACCCGAAGACCAGGAACGCCTTTGATATCACCGACACCGATGCCGCCACCCTCGAACGCTACGGAAAGAACTCCTTCGGCTGGTCCTTGCTGACGGCCCGCAAGCTCGTCGAGGCCGGGGTCAACCTGGTACAGGTCAACCTCGGAAACAACGAGACCTGGGACACCCACGTCAACGCCTTTCCTAACCTCGAGAAATACCTCTTCCCGCCGATGGACCGCGCCGTCTCGGCTCTGCTCGATGACCTGGGTGAACGCGGCCTGCTGGAAGAAACACTCGTCGTGATGGCCGGTGAATTCGGCAGGACACCGAAGATCTTCAGCATCGGCAAGGGCAAGCCGCCGGGCCGGGACCATTGGGGAGCCGTCCAGACCGTATGGTTCGCCGGCGGAGGCGTCCAGGGCGGCCGGATCATCGGCTCATCGGATGCCGAAGGCGGCCAGCCGAAGGACGATCCGCAGAAACCCGAGAACATGGCGGCCACGATGTTCGAGGCGCTGGGAATACCGCGCGACCTGCACTGGATGGAGCGCCGGGGACGGCCCCATCCGGTCTACTCGGCCGACGCGATCCCCGGGCTCCTCTGAGGTGTCACTCTCCCAGCTGCTTGAGAAGCTTCAGCGCTCCCTGGTGGCCGGGCTGGAGCTCGAGATATCGGCGCAACAGCGAGCCGGACTCGGCCTTCCTGCCAAGCTTGATGTAGAGCCTCGCAAGGTTCAGATAGGCCGACGGACCCTCGGGCGCCAGCGAGATGGACTTCCGAAAAGCCCCGACAGCTCCATCGGCTTCACCCAACGCCTGCAGAACCAGCCCAAGGTTGTTGTGGCCGGAGGCGTAGCCGGGGCTGACCCGCACGGACCTCTCACACATCTTCCTGGCCTCCTTGAGGTGGCCGCCCTCGGCAAGAATCACGCCGAGGTTGCTCCACAGCTCGGGATCTTCGGGATCGATGGCCGCCGCCTTCTCATACACCTCGCGCGCGCCGTCAAGATCNCCGGTTGAGCGGCAGACGGCGCCCAGCCGCTTGTAGCCGGCAACGAGTCCGGGCTCGAGACGAATCACCTCTTCGAAGCGTTTGCGCGCGCGCTCCGGAGCGCCCACNGTCAGCTCGATATTCCCGATATTAATGAGANCCTCGATATGACCNGGCCTCGACTCGAGAACCTTGCTGAAGACCCGGTAGGAATCCTCCAGTCGTCCCTGCCGGGCGAGCACGACCCCGAGGTTGGCGGCGGAGTCGATAAATTCCGGCTGGCCTTCAAGGGCGAGCTCGAAGGCCTCGCGGGCGGATTCAAGCTTACCCGCCTGCAGCTGAATGAGCCCGATATTGTAGAGCGCCTCGACCTCGCCCGGGCGCCTGATGAGGGTTCTCTCAAACGCCTCCAGGCCGCGGGCCGGGAGGCCCGCCTCGAGATAGGAGACCCCAAGCTGGAATTCGTTCCGAAACCAGTCCGACGAATAATAACTCCCGGGAAAGGGGAGGCCCTTGTCGAGCCGTCCCCGGGGATCCCCCGGGATGCCGGCCGCGTCGGCGCTGAGANCTGCCCAGCCCGTTCGTCCCTCGTAGATCCGCGCCAGGAGTCCCGATGAATTCAGCAAGAGCGTACAGGGCAGACGCAGACCCCGGGGCCAGCGAACGACCTCCTCGACGAGGACGGAGATCGCCAGCAGATCCTCCGGCTCGGCAAAGGCGGCGGGAAAGCCCGCCCTGCGAACAATCTCAGCGGTCTTATCCGACTCCCTGTCGGCGGCGCTGGCGACCATCACCACAGCGAGCTCCGACCCCGTAGCGGCGCGCTGCTTCTTCCACTCCGACAGCTCGAGAACGCAGCTCGAACACTCCGCAGTCCAGAGGTTCAGGACCAGGGGAGCGCCCCTGAACTTCGCCAGAGAGAGCGCCCGGCCGGAGAGATCCCGCAGGTTCATTCCCGGCAAGGTGACCGGGTCCAGCAGCCAGACCTTCCTGGGTTCATCCGGGGAGGGACTGAAGGCCGGCCTGCCGGCAACAGCAGGCCCTGGCTTGCTCAGTTTCTTGAAAGGCTGAAGGCCCGGCTCCTTCGCGCCCTCGCGCAGGAGAACCTCCCGGTCAGCCGGAACATCCCTGAAGGTCTGCCGCAGCCCCGACGGCCAGTAGACCTCCAGGCTGTCAACCTTCAGCGAGCCGCCAAGCCCGAAGAAAAGTTCCTGTGAGTTCTGCGACAGAAANCCCGAGCCGGCTCGCANCTCCTTCACCCTCGNCTTCCCNCCATGGCGGACCGTCACCCGGGCGCCGATGCCCTGGCGGTTGGACCTGACTCCCTCCAGCCTGACCTTGAGGCGATGGGAGCCTGGCGCCGAATCATTGCGCAGGATCCTGACCTGCGGCGCGTTCCTGTTCTTGACCAGGAGATCTGGATCTCCATCCCGGTCATAATCCCAGACGGCCAGCCCGCGGCCATCTTCCTGGTAGTCGAGCCCGGATACGGCTGACTGGTTGATGAAGCCCGCCTGTCCTGTCCCGGAAAAGAAACAGTTACGCTCAAAACCTGACCACGANCCGCCTGACCTGATCAGCCGATTGATGGCCTCCCAGGCTCCTTCATATCTCGAGAGGCGGCTCTTCACCCCGGTAGCCCGCGACACGACCTGCCGCCAGAAAAAGCTTCACAAGTCATCCTTGCTCTCGTTGGAGATAAAGCCGTTGACGACATAGAGATCCTCCAGGCCGTCTCCTTCAACGTCGAGAAACTGCCCCGACCAGGACCAGCGGCCGAAGAAGGCGCCCGACCTGGAACTCACATCCTCGAAACGTCCGTCTCCTGTATTCCTGAACAGCGAGTTCCCCCTGGACATTTTCCGGTAGGTCTCCCGCAGGCGGTCCGCCTCGAAACGCGGCTGCCCGGCGATCCGGCTGCCGGCGGAAGACCACATATTGCCGACATAGAGGTCCATCCTTCCATCGTTGTCCACATCCTCCCAGGTCACGCTCATCCCGTTGCCGACATCGTCGACTCCCAATTCCCGCGCCACGTCACGAAACTTGCCGCCTCCCTCGTTGCGAAAGAGATTGTTGCGGCCAAAATCGTTCGCCACGTAGAGATCCGGGTCGCCGTCGGCGTCATAATCGCACCAGGAGGCGGCCAGGCTGAAACGCCGGTTGTTCGCCCCCATACCGGAGGAGGCGGTGAGCTCCCTGAAGCGCAGCTTCCCCTCGTTGCGAAAGAGAAAATTCGGAGCCCCGTTGTTGGCATCGTGATAGGGATAGGGATAGGTCGACTGGAGCTTCGAACCCGCCCCGGCCCAGAACACGTAGCTGAAGACGTAGAGATCAAGGTCTCCATCGAGGTCATAATCCGCCGCTGCGCAGCCGAGCGTCGAGGCGCTCTCCCTGCCGGCCGTCTCCAGGCCGCTTGATTCGACCCTCCGGAACCTGCCCCGGCCGTCGTTCTCAAAGAGAAGAATCTCTGTCGAGGTCACGGCCACCAGGTCGGAATCTCCATCGTTATCGAGATCGACAAAGAGCGAGCCGCTGGTAACATCGAGAACATCCACCCCGGCCGCCGCGGCGACGTCGGAGAAGCGGCCGTTGCCGAGATTCCGGTACAGCCTGTTGGGAAGGCCCGCGGGCTGGGGAACGTAGAAATCAAGCTGGCCGTCATTGTTGAAATCCCCAACGGAGATTCCCTGGTGACCGTAGACATCCATCCCGCTGGATGCATCGATTCTCGTACGCCAATAGCCGACGCCCCGGCTCAGCTGTGACCTGAAAACGGGGTCATCTCCAAGACAGTCGAGGGTGACATCGGAAAAGGCCCGGCCGGGCGACCTCACCTTCTCAATATCAAGGCGGCTGAGCGAGAGAAGGCCCTCCCGCGGTCCGCCGAGCCAACCCATCCTCCAGACGGTCCTGGCCTGCAGATAGGCCCCGTCGCCGGCCATCCCATCGAGCTCCAGCAGCGTATCTACCTGTAGACCGCCTCCCTTCACCTCCGTCACCCTGAAGATCTTGAAGGCCGCCTTCGAAACCTTACCGCACAGGGCGCTCAGTTCCTCCAGCTCAGCGCCCAGCTGTTGCGGCGTTACCGTCTTGAGACTTCCGGGAGAAGAAGACCGCCCGGAGCTCCAGCTTCCGGCGCCGCCGGCTGTCTCCTTCCAGGTCTTCGGCACCAGGCCGCCGGAGCGAAAGCCGGGAGCCAGGAGCTTCGCCAGTCCTTCGGCGTCGACCTTGCCCGCGACGAGCCAGGCCGCCAGCTCATCGAGCGGGGCCTTGAGGCTGTCGCTCAAACGCTCAACCGACCAGTCGTCCCGGGCGCTATCGACCTTCTCATAGACCCAGTCAAGCGGCCCCGCCCCCTTACCTGCGCGAGCGGGCACCTCNAGACGATACACCTCGTCACCGCCGGNGGGCTCCCGGCAGAGGAGAACCTGCTGGGGCAGGACAAGAGCGANCANGGTAACGATTGCCGTGAGACGGATCATGACTGTATTAGAAACAGGCNGNNCGCGGAGAATAAAGAANTAATCTCCTGAAACAGGGCGGAACGAGTCCCCGCTAACGCGAGATTTCGCTCACCAGCCGTCCCTCGATGATGGTTCCGACGCAATGCGTCGTGTACTCGAAGGGATCCCCATCAAAGAGGGCGAGATCACCGTCCTTCCCGACAGCCAGGGAGCCGACCCGGTCGGAGATGCCGAGGATCTCGGCGGCGGAGGTGGTGATCAATTCNAGGGCGCCCTCAAANCCGAGNCCGTTTGCCGCGGCCACAGCGGCCTCGAACAGGACGACCCNGGTTTTCGGAACGTAGCTCTCGTACCCGCTCTGCATCGCCACCTTCAGCCCGGCCTTCTTCAGGCGCGCGGCCGTCTCGAAGCTCGCGTTCTGAAGAGCGCCGTTGAATCGGGCCATCGAGGGGTGAATGATCACCGGAACCCCGGCCTTCTTCAGCTCCTCGGTCAGCAGGTAGGCCTCGGCTCCTCCATCGAGGATGATTCGAAGATCAAACTCCTTCTTCAGACGAAGCGCGGTCGCGATATCCTGGGCGCGATGAGCGGTAATAAGCAGCGGCACCTCCTTGCGCAGGACCGATGCCAGGGCCGCCAGCCCCAGGTTCACCGGAGGCGTATTCTTCTTTTCCTCCCCGGCCTTCCCGGGCTTCTCCTCCCGCGGCTCCAGGCTCTCCAGGTAGGACTTCGCCTCGAGCAGCCTGGCCCGCAGCATGGACATCTGCTTTCCCCTGGTTCCCGGNGATTGCCCCCCGCCGCGCAGTGAGCCNGGNCCCAGGGTCAGCGAGATGCCGGCNGTGGGAACCATGACGGCATCCTCTACAGTATTGCCNGTGGTCTTGACGATCATCGTCTGGCCGGAGATCAGCTCCCCGGGAGCATGCCCGGTATGCAGGGTCGTCACACCGTAACCCCTGACCCACTCGATGAGCGCCTCGCGCGTATTGTAGGAATCAACCGCCCTGAGCTCGGGCTGCATCGGACTGGAGCGCTCGAGCTGGTCCTGGTCGTGCTCATGGTTGAAATACCCGGCGAGACCTACGACGCTTCGCGCATCGATAAGCCCCGGCGTCACCACGGCCGCCTCGAGAACCGTGAATCCTTCCGGGATGGCCAGGTCGGCGGCACGGCCGATCGCGGCCACCTTACCCTCCCGGATGATGACAACACCATCCTCCACCACGGGCCCCGTCATGGTATAGATCTTCTTACCCCTAACCGCCAGCTGCGCTGAAGCCGACGTGGCCGCGAGAAGCACCAGGAGCAAAGCCGACAGAGCTCGCCGCATCATCTGCCTCCTCCCTCTTCACCGAAACAGCAGTGATAGGGCTCCTGGTCCACTCCCGCTCCATAGCCTCCCACCGCGTGCAGGAGATCGTCGGGATGGCCTCGATCAAAGACCTTCCGGCCCTCCACCCAGGTCTCGAGCACCTTGGTGTACACGCTCAACGGATCACCATTGAGAATGACGAAGTCCGCATCCTTGCCGACCTTCAGAGAGCCGATTCGCTTGTCAAGATCGAGCATCTTCGCGCCGGCAAGGGTGAGAGCCTTCAGGCCGGCCTCCCGGCTCATTCCCCCCCGCACCCCGAGGCCCGCCATGCGCAGGAAGAGTCGCGAATCGGTGATCCAGTCATCGGTATGAAAGGCCGTGAGGACCCCGGCCTTCTCGAGGATCCCGCCGGTCTTGAAGACCAGGTTGACCGCCTCGAGCTTGCCGCCGGGGCTGTCAACAAGGATGATCGAGCAGGGAACCTTCGCCCTGGCGATCTCCTCGGCAACCATCCAGCCCTCGCTGACATGGTGCAGAACGACCCGGAAACCGAACTCCCGCGAGAGCCTCAGGACCGTCATGATATCGTCGTGCCGATGGGTGTGGTGATGGACCACCCTGCGTCCCTCGAGCACCTCGACGAGACCCTCGAGCCGCAGATCCCGGGGCGGCTTCTTCTCGGGATCGTCGAGCGCGGCCGCCAGCTTGTCCCTGTACTCTCCCGCCCGGATGAACTCCGCCCTCATCAGCGCTGCTGACTTGGAGCGGGTACCGGGAAACGGCGNCGCCCTCTGCGAGTTGGTNCCGTTCGCCATCTTCATGCCGCCGAGAATCCGNCCCTCCTTGTCCCNCAGACAGAGCCCCTCGATGGTCTTCGAGCCGCGCAGCTTCACNTAGACGGTCTGCCCGCTGAGCAGGTGCCCGGAGCCGGGCATGATATTCAGGGCNGTCAGGCCTCCGGCGACAGCGCGGCGNAAACCGGNGTCCCGCACATTGAGGGAATCGTAGATCCTGACGTCNGGCTGAACCGGACCCGAGCCATCTCCCCCGCCGATTCCGCCAATGTGGCTGTGGGTACAGATCAGGCCGGGAATNATNACCTTGCCCTTGAGGTCGAAACGCTTCGCGGTGGCTGGGATCGCCACCTTGCCTGCCGGTCCGAGAGCCTTGATCACCCCGGCCTCCACCAGCAGCGTCCCGGCCTCGATCGGCTCACCCTCGACCGGTATGATTTTCGCNCCTGTGAACGCATGGGGAACCTCCTGCGCCAGGGCGGAGGTCCACTGCGCNAGGGTCAGTATCAACAGGNTGCAGGCNATTTTCAGCATCAGAAACGACACTCCTCTGGAGAGNCCGAATAACGANGGNCCGACTCTCGCCGGTAACANNCCCTCNCNTCCGCCCNAGACTCAAATCTACCGCATCCGCCAGCCGGATCCAACGGCCAAGAGAGACAATTCAGAGCAGGCAACCATTTCACGAAAACGGCGCGATACCGGTCTTGTCGAACTCCAGGCAGATAAAACGGTGCCAAAGAACTGTTACACAGGTATCCTTAGGCAACGGGAGCCTGTGAATGATAGCCAGAGGATATCCACCATGTCTCGATTCGTATTCCACNTNCTNGGATTGATTCTCCTGCTCGGCGCNGAGCCCTGCTTCGCCCAGATTGTCATTAACGAGATCCAGGCCTCCAACGATTCAACCATCGATGATGTCGATGGNGACAGNTCNGACTGGATCGAGCTCCTCAACGTCTCCAATGCCCCGTACGACATCGGAGACCATGCTCTCAGTGANGACCCNGATGATCCCCGGAAATGGGTGTTTCCATCTTTCNTNATCCCGCCGGGNGANCGCCTGATCGTCTGGTGCTCGGGCAAGNATCTGCGATTTCCGACCACCGAACANCTCCTTGCCAACGACTCGNCCGTCGAGGTCCGGCCAACGNTGCTTGATCTCGATCATCCCTGGCGCTACCTGACCGCGCTGCCGGAAAGCGGNGACCCGCCCTCCGGATGGAACCAGACGAATTTTCTCGAANCACGCAACTGGCAGCTCGGGATACCCGGGTTCGGTTTCGGAGANNANGATGACCGCACCGAGNTGGAGAGNGGNNTCGGNGCTGTTTTNCTNAGAACGAACTTCGACGTCCCGGATNTCGGGCCGGGAACCAATGTGGCGCTCAACGGNGTCGCCACCCAGTCCTCCCAACTCGAAGACTGGGAAGCCGGGCGGGCNATCGACGGCAACACCGATGGAGATGGAGAAGGCGGCAATTCCGTNTCCCANACNGATGGAGAGNACTCCTGGTGGGAGGTCGACCTCCAGGCGGCCCACGACATCTCCTACATCAAGCTCTGGAACCGGCTCGATTGCTGCAGCTACCGTTTGACTGATTTCACCGTCACCGTCTTCAATGAAGACCGCGGGAAGATCTATGAAGAATCCTTCCTCACAGATGACTCCGGCGTCCTGGGCCCCTGTTTCACTATCGATGGGATCAATGCGGCGGGTTCTCTCGAGGGCCGGTTCGTTCGAATCTCCATGCCCGGGCGCCACCTGAGCCTCGCCGAGGTAGAGATCTTCTCGCTGGAACCGAACGTTGACCTCGAAGGCATGGTCCTGCAGATCAACTACGATGATGGATTCGTNGCCTGGCTCAACGGCACGAGGGTTCTCTCGGTCAACTTCCCCGAGAACGAAGAGCCCACCTTCAACAGCAACGCCACGAGGTCCAGGGAGGCCCGTCGCGTGCAGCGCTGGATGGTCCCGGAGTGGGCGAGCCTGCTGCGGCCGGAGAACAACCTGCTNGCTGTCGCCCTTCTCAACCGGACCCACCGCAGCAACGACCTGAGCTTCATGCCGGAGATCGGCTTCAGCGACCCGACCTTCCACACGAACTTCCAGCTTGATTCCGATGGGGAGGTGCTCCTGCTCACAACCCCCGGCCGGGAGATTCTCGATGGTGTCGAGTTCTCGCGGCAGACCGAGGACCGGTCCTACGGCCGGGTGCCGGATGGATCCGGCCTGTTCAACTACCTCTTCTACCCCACCCCCGGTGAGGTCAACGACGACCACACCTCCCAGCAGCCGATCGCCTCTTCGGTCTCCTTCTCTCCCCCTCCCGGCTACCACACCATCAACACGAGGGTCAATCTCTCGGCCAACATCCCCTTCGATGATTTCGAGATCAGGTACACGACCAACGGCTCGCCTCCGACCAGCTCCAGCCAGGTCTTCAGCGGGCCTCTTACCATCGCACAGGATACGGTAATTCGCGCGGCCGGCTTCCTCGACGGCAGAATGATTGTCGACCCGGCAGCGGGCACCTACTTTGTTCGCCGCTCCAGGCCGAGCCTGCCGGTGCTGTCCATATCGATGAACGCGGCTGATTTCAGCAACGTCCACAACAACAGCGGCGGCCGGGGCCGGGGGTCGGAACGGGAGGCCCACCTCGAGATTTTCAACGACGAGGGGCAGCAGGTCATCCAGACCGGCTTCGGAATCAGGCTCCACGGCGGCGCGGGACGCGGCGGCGGCTTCAACATCAAGAAGGCCTACAAGGCCTACTTCAGGGGAGTGTACGGTGAAACGAAGCTTCGCTACCCCCTGATCCCCGACACCGACCTGGAGGTCTTCGACAAGCTCGTGCTGCGCTCGAATTTCAATGATGCGATCGGTCGAAACGGCAACGGCAGCCTGCTGCGCGACCAGCTGATCCGCGATCTCCACAAGGACATGGGCGGCTTCATCTCCCACGGCGCCTGGTACCACATGTTCGTCAACGCGCAATACCGGGGGATCTACAACATTGTCGAACGAATGGACGAAGAGTACATGGAGGACTATTTCCCGGAGGAGGGCTCTGACTGGGACGTCATGAAGACCGGTGATGACGTACTTGTTGGAAGCAACCAGGAATGGAATCGCATCGCCACCTTCATGGGGCAGAACAACCTCTCCAGCAACGACGCCTACAATGCCTTCGGCGAGTTTGTCGACATCGAAAACTTCACCTCCTATATGATCGTCAACATCTGGGCGCAGAACCATGACTGGCCCCACAACAACTGGTACGCCTCGCGCTCTCGCAGCGAGGGCGGAAAGTGGCGCTTTTTCTGCTGGGATGCCGAGTTCGGAATCAGCCTGAGCCCGGGCGGCTACTCCTCCAATACCGTCACGCACGCGCTCAACGGAGGCGGACGGCTTGCGGAAATCTTCAGGGCCCTGTCAAACAACCTGGGCTACCGCCGCTACTTCACCGACGAGGTCGAGCGCTATCTCAACGGTCCCCTGAGTCCAGCCAACACGCGGCGGCGCCTCGATGAACTTCGCCAGCGCATCATGCCCGACATCCAGGATGAGCTGAGCCTCGTGGGTGCCAACCGCAACCAGTGGGACAGGAACATCAGCACCATGTACACCTTCCTCTCCAATAGAAACGGTCCCTTCNTGGGCCATGTCAGGGCCGAGGCTCGGCTGTCTCCTCCCCCGGACATGACACCCAACGTCCGGTCGGTAACTCCGGCTGAGATCGTGAACACGGGAGATGTGGTCGTCAGGGTCCGAGGCTTGCGCCTGGTGCGAAACATCCAGATCTTCTTCAACGGCGTTGAGGCGGAGGTCATCAGCTACCACGGCATCATCGGCGGGGTGAGTGTTCGTGTCCCCTTTGACGGAGCGCTCGTGGGACCGGTGACGGTGCGGGCGCGCAACCCTGACGCCGACGTCGAATCGGAAGAAACCGGGGGGCTCTTCACCGTGTCCCTGCCGGCGCCCCTCGTAACGGGAATCCAGCCGGCGACCGGCCCCGCCGCCGGAGGTCAGAAGGTCTTTCTCAGCGGAGGATATTTCCTCGAAGGCGTCACCGTTTTCTTTGGCGACCAGGAGGCTCCTTCGGCCCTCCGCTTCGGCCCCAACGCCGACAGCACGGTCCTCATCGAGGTCACGACCCCCCCGGGACAGGGCGAGGTCGAGGTCAGAGCGGTCAACACCATTCCGGGCCGGGCCGAGTCCGCCGACAGCGTGATCTTCACCTACGAGAGCACTGATGGGTATATCAGNGGAGACGCCGATGCGAGCGGAGACGTCAACCTGACCGACGCGGTCCAGCTGTTGACCTTCCTGTTCTCCGGAGGGTCGGTTCCCGCCTGCGAGGCGGCAGCGGACACCGACAGGAGCGGATCTCTCGGCATGACCGATGCGATCCAGATCCTGAACTTCCTGTTCCTCGGNGCTGNAAATNTCCCCGCCCCGTTCCCTGNTTGCGGACAGGACCCCCTGGGCGAGCTGCTCGACTGCGACACGACCAGGAANTGCCANTAGCTCGCGCCTTTCCCGCAACCCGAATGCGNCCTTCGGCTTAGAGCCGCGACCTCAAATAAGCAGTGTCTCACCAGCCCGCAGACGGTATTCTTGGGGGATNGTAGTNTTCACTCATCCCTCCCCCGAGTCCAGACCCATGCCCCNAACAGCGGCTCTCTATCTTGGAGCCATCCTCCTTCTAAGCCTGCAGACGGCCTCGGCCCAGATCGTCATCAACGAGATCCAGGCATCGAACAGGGAGACGATCGAGGACNTCGATGGNGACAGCCCGGACTGGGTCGAGCTCCAGAACGTCTCCGCCGCGCCCTACGATATCGGCGGCCATGGCCTGAGCGATGACTCGACGAACCTCCTGAAATGGATCTTCCCTTCCTACGTCNTCGACCCCGGCGANCGGCTCCTGGTCTGGTGCTCCGGCAAGGATCTNCAGTTCCCCTCCGAGGAGCAGGTGACCCGGCTCGGTTCAACGATCGNGGTCCGCCCGACAGTCCTCGGCCTGGAGCAGGAGTGGAGCTACCTGAGCGGGCTGCCGGANAGTGNNGGNCCCGCCGCCGGGTGGAGCCAGNCCGGGTTCGACGCCAGCGGCTGGGNNCGCGGNCTGCCGGGCTTCGGCTTNGGAGATGATGACGANCGCACCGAGTTCGAACGNGGCATCGGCGCCCTCTTCCTCAGNACCNCCTTTGACGTCGACAANCNGGANGCCCTGGAGAGCCTGGTCCTGCAGGTCAACTACGATGACGGCTTCGTCGCCTGGCTCAACGGAACCNGGGTCATCTCNATCCACTTCCCAGAGGACGAGGAGCCGACCTTCGCGAGCAATTCCNCCCGGTCAAGAGAGGCTCGNCGGGTACAGCGCTGGATGGTCCCGGAATGGATCGANCTCCTGCGTCCCCNNGACAACCTGCTGGCCGTCGCGGTNCTCAACAGNACNCACAACAGCAACGACATGAGCTTCCTGCCGGAGCTGGGNACTGTNGGACCTACCTTNCACACNAACTTCGAGCTGGACTCCGATGGNGAGGTCATNATTTTNTCGANCCCCGAAGGNGAAATANTCGATGGNCTCGACATGCCGGAGCAGAGCATGGACCGGTCCTACGCCCGCGTCCCTGATGGAACGGGAGNTTTCGGCTACCTGCTCTACCCGACGCCCGGAACNGCCAATGACACCCACTCCTCGGACCGNATCCTGCCCTACGAGGTGGGNTTCAGTCCTTCCGGCGGATTCAAGNACGGCGCCCAGAGCGTCACCCTCTCAGCCGACATCCCCTTCGATGATTTCCAGATCAGGTANACCACCAATGGAACGNCTCCCACNCNGANAAGCTCCCTCTACAGCGAGCCGATACAGATCTCCAGGGACAGGGTTATCCGGGCTGCGGGTTTCCTCGGCGACCAGCTAGTNCTCGAGCCTGCCTCCGAGAGCTATTTCATCACCAGCAGGGACNTTGTCCTGCCTGCTCTCTCGGTNTCAATGGATCCGGGACACTTCCAGGAAGTACACAACAACACCGGCGCAAGAGGACGCGCGGCGGAGCGCGAGGGNTTCCTCGAAATCTTCGAGNTGGATGGCAGTCCTGCCCTCAAGACCGGCTTCGGCATGCGGCTGCACGGNGGAGCCGGCCGNAACGGGGGCTTCNGCATCAAGAAGGCCTACAAGGCCTANTTCAGAGGNGAGTACGGCNNCAAGAAGCTGCGCTACCCGATCATNCCCGACACCGNCGTNGAGGNCTTCGACAAGCTCGTGCTNCGCTCNAACTTCAACGACGCCTTCCGGACCGGCGGCGGAGCCTCCTACATTCGCGACCAGGTNCTCCGTGATCTCCACCAGGACATGGGAGCGCTCGTCTCCAATGGATCCTGGTACAACCTGTTCGTCAACATGCAGTACCGCGGGGTCTACAACGTAGTCGAGCGGATGGACAAGGTCTTCTTCGCCTCCTATTTNCCCGAAGATGGAGAGAACTGGGACGTGATCAAGACCGGGGATGACATCCTTGATGGTGACANCNNCGCATGGNCAGCGANGCTCAATTTCTTCCGGANCACGAANATGCGNGAGCCCGGNAATCTCGAGNTGGCCGCCGAGAANATCGACATCGANAACTANACGTCCTACATGCTCCTGAACATCTGGGGCCAGAACCATGACTGGCCCCACAACAACTGGTACGCCGCCCGNCCGCGCCGTGAAGATGGNANATGGATCTTCCTGAGCTGGGATGCTGAATTNGGCCTCGGCCGTAATCCCGGNGGCTGGTCATCCGANACCTTCAATCANGTGCTGAGCAGAANCTCGAGCCTCTCGACCATCATGAGCAGTCTCATCAACAGCCCGGACTACGCCCANTACCTGATNGATGAGCTGGACCGCTANCTTGAAGGTCCGCTCTCGCCGCAGAATGTCATCACNGAAATTCGNCGGCATAAGAGCGCGATCGAGGGCGACATGATCGAGGAATGCCGNATGAGCGGCCAGTCGATCGGCACCTGGAATGCCAANGTGAGAACCCTCGAGGTCTTTGCCCAGCGCCGCGGCCCGGTCATCAGGACAGCCATTCTCAACTCAGCCCGCATCCCGATGCCGCGGGCGCGCTATACGCGGCCGAATGCGATCGAGCTGGTGGACCCGGTCGAGATCCGGATCTTCGGCACTCGCTTCACCGCCAATACCACCGTCGCCTTCAACGACATACCATCTCCCCGGGCGGAGCGGATCTCCAGCCGTGAGCTGCTGGCCGTGGTTCCGGCCGACATGAGCCTGGAGGGCCAGCCGACGATCACCCTGGCGGACCCCGTCCAGGGCAGCTTCACCGCGCGGGANCTGCTCGAGGTCACCCTCGTCCGCCCCGCGCCGAGAGTCATCCGGCCTGACCTTGGCTCTGAAGGCGGCGGAGACACCATCACGATCGAGGGGGAAAACTTCACCGAGGGCGCCCGGGTTGAATTTAACGGTGTCCCCTCGCCGCAGGTTGAAGCCGCAGGAGACACCGGGGAGGCTCTCTCCGTGGTGACTCCGCCGGGACAGGGNCTGGTCAAGGTACGTGTCATCAACACCCGGCCGGGAGACCTGCCCTCCNNGAACGAGCTCGACTTTNTCTACATCCCCTCGGAANCCGANAGNTTTCTGCGCGGCGACTGCGACGGAGACGGACGCCACAGCATCAGCGATGGAATCTGCATCCTCTCCTACCTCTTCAGGGGAGNNCAGGTCGNCTGCCCNGACAGCGTCGANACCGACGANTCGGGAAGCCTCGGACTCACCGACGCGGTCTACCTGCTCAACTGGCTCTTCCGCCTCGACCCGGCCCCCGCCGCGCCNTTCCCGNNCTGCGGCGCCGACCCGACCGGCGACGAGCTTGACTGCCCCGTTGNNGGCTCCTGCGGCTGAGCCCCCGCCCCGGGCGNCAACNCTCAGACCTGCATCTGNAGCANCTCGCCAATCGCATCCCGCACCTGCTCGAGCTCCGTCTCGCTCAGCTCCGGATTGGCAATCTCATAGGTNCTNTCNCTCTCGCGGCGNTCCTGGAGCTCGAGCCACTCAAANTTGTCGCGNATGAAGGTNCCCTTGAGNAGCAGGATCTTCTTGCGAATCANCAGAAGCGAGAGAACGAAACGCAGGTCGCGGCGCTGGGATTCACTGGGACCGGAAGGCGCCCCNGCTTCCTCTNCTTCGGCCNCCCNCGGCTCCNCCTTTGATTCAGNTNCAGCCNTGCCGCCGAGCCCNCTGAAAAACTCGAGGACCACCAGGGGATCAAAGCGGATCTTGACCNNATCTCCATCCTGCTCTTCAGGTCGACGGGTNCGCCAGTAGGCGAAGATNCCGGAGCGATCCACCNTGCCGGANCCCNCGCCGCCCTCCTCCGGCCCGGGNTCTTCCGGNGCCCAGCAGGAAACNCAATAATTCCTCCGGGCGAACTCCTCCTCCAGNAAGCAAATCGTCGAATAGAATTCTCCACCGGGNGAGAGGTCTCCCNGGCAGGCGCANCATTGATGCTCAGGCGTNGGNAATTGGTAGGCTCTGTCTTTCATTCTTCACTTCCTTTGCGCGGCCTTGAACCAGGAGGCCGCCAAAGCTTCAGCGGCCGGAGCGGCCTTCGAAGCGCACAGCGCAGATTGTACGGACCCCCGGCTGGAAAACAACAGCAATCAAAACACTATCGCCGGCCGCGAAAACGGGCCGCGCGCCGACTCCGGCGGACACCGCGCGTAAAAGATTTCATGGAATTACGGGACGATCTTTGGTTAGTTCGTCTGGTACGAGAGTAACAGTCGAAGCTGGATTCCGGCGGGGCAAGCGGAGCGCCGTCGCTTTCCCTTCGAGAAAAAGTGAAGAACCCGGCATGCCCAAAGATTTCGTCCATCTCCACGTCCACAGCGACTTCAGCCTTCTTGATGGAGCGGCCTCAATAAAGAAGCTCGTCGCCAAGGCCAAGCACGACAACATGCACTCGCTGGCCTTGACGGATCACGGCAATATGTTCGGCGCTCTCCAGTTCTACCGCGAATGCAAAGCTGAAAACATCA
>PAOC01000074.1 GCA_002708465.1 Planctomycetota bacterium | reverse complement strand
CCGGCGGCTCCTCGGAGTTCCTTTGTGACACCTGCCGCTACAACGATGTCCGGGACTGCCATCGTACCGAGCGTCCCAATGCCACCTCCTGCGAGGACTACCGGCGACGCTGAGGATAGCTGACGGGAAGGATGCGGCGGTGGTATAATCGACGCCAGAGCTTTTTCCGCCTTCATTTTCAGCAGAGATCGCGAGCAACTCCCGCGGGCCGTATGAGTCATGAATTTTTCCAGGCGCACCTACGAGGCTGTTTTTCTGCTGGCGTTTTCTTTCTGGATCGCCGGCGAGGTTCACGCGGCGCAAAACGATGACAATGTCGAGTGGGACGGGGTCTGGTCCGATGAGACCTTTCGTTCACCGCGGAGCCCCGGCCCGGGAGAAGACTTCTCCCTCGAGCTGCGTGTCTTCAGAGGCGACCTGAGCGCGGCCCGGATCCGGGCCTATGACGGTGAGACCCGGCGCTACGAGATGTCCTGGGTCAGGAACGAGGGCATCTTTGACATCTGGCGGGGCGTGGTCGAGGCAGGAGATGCAGGCTTCGTTTATTACCGCTTTGAGCTTATCGACGGCTCCGACACCGACTATTTCAACCGCCTGGGGATGTCAGGCAGTCCGCCGGACCACGGCGACTTCCTGGTCAACACGACGGAGCTCGGAGCCTATCCACTTGGCGCCACCGTCGATGGCGCGGCGACAGTCTTCCGGGTCTGGGCCCCTAACGCCCAGCGGGTCGCGGTGGCCGGGAACTTCAACAATTGGAGTGATTCCTCCCATCCCCTCACCAATGTACGCGGCTTCTGGCAGGGGCGGGTTCCGGGAGCTCGGGCGGGCCAGCGCTATAAGTTCGCGATTCGCAATGGCGAGACGATCTGGAGGACCGACCCGCGTTCGCGGCGGCAGGTGAGCTCGGTGGGGGACTCCATCATCTGGAGCTCGGACTACGAGTGGGGGGATGACGGCTGGGTGACTCCGTATTTCGAGGACATGATCATCTACGAGCTGCACGTGGGGACCTTTACCGGCGGCGGTGACGGGGTGGAGCACCATCCCGGACGGTTCCGGGACGTGGTGGACAACCATCTTGATCACCTCGTCGAGCTGGGGATCACCACTGTCGGGCTGATGCCCATCATGGAATTCGCCGGCGAGATTTCCTGGGGCTACAACCCGTCCTTCCAGTTCGCGCCCGAGGCTTCCTACGGAGACCCGGATGACCTGAAGTATCTCGTCGACCGCTGCCACCAGCGAGGCATCGCGGTGCTGCTCGATGTCGTCTACAACCACATGGGCGCCAGCGACCTCGCCGGGAACCTGCTCGAGTACGATGGAGAGGAGATCTACTTCTACCCCGAGGGCAACGGCTACCGGGAGACTCCCTGGGGGCCCCGCCCGGACTACGGCCGCGCCGAGGTGCGCCAGTACATCTGCGATTCGGTGAGGATGTGGCTCGAGGAGTACCATGTGGATGGTTTCCGCATCGACGGCACCGATTTCATCAAGGTGAACGCCGAGGGCTGGAGGTTGCTGCAGGATATCGTCCGGACGGTCGACACGGTCTCGTCGAAGGCGATCGTGATCGCCGAGCAGTTGCCCAATGATCCGGCGGTAACCGTGCCGATCGAGGCCGGGGGGGCGGGGCTCGATTCACAGTGGAACGATCTCTTTCATGACAACCTGCGCGGGGCGCTGGGGGCGGCCGCCTTCGGAGACCCGAATATGGGCGCGCTGGCGGAGGGGATGAACCACTTCGCCTTCGGCGGAGCGCGCGCGGTCAACTATATCGAGAGCCACGACGAGGTGGCGGTNCATGGNCGGGTTACGAGGGNCGCGGATGATGNNGATCCGACNAGCGCCTGGGCGCGCGGCCGGGGGAAGCTCTGCTGGGGNCTCGTCATGTTNACCNCGGGCATCCCGATGGTNNTGCAGGGGCAGGAATTGCTCGAGAGCCGTCCCTTCGGCGATACGCGNGAGCACAATATCCGCTGGGACAGGAGGGAGCGCTACGCCGACTACTTCCTCGCCTGNCGNGACATGACCCGCCTGCGNCGAACNCTNCCGGCTCTCAGGGCCGATGGGCGGCAGAACATCTTNCACGTCAACGACGAGGGCAANGTCATCGCCTGGCAGCGNTGGACCTCGCGCGGGGAGGATGTGGTCATCGTCGCGAGCTTCAACAACGAGGANTTTCCNGAATATTGCCTGGGNATGCCCNGGGGGGGNNAGTGGCANGAAATCTTCAACAGCGATTCGGAGCTCTACGGCGGCCGCAACAGGGGCAATGCCGGCCGGGTCACGGCCGNCGGAGGCCCGCGCGACGGCCTGCCGGGCTCGGCCTGCATCACGCTGCCGCGAATGGGAGTGCTGGTGTTCGCCCGCGAGCCGCTGCCGCCGCAGGGGAAGGAGCCGGCCTTTCTTCGCGGAGACTGCAATGGAGATGGGACGCTGGATATCTCGGATGCCGTGCGGCACATAGCGCTGCTCTTCCAGGGCGGCGTCGAGACCGATTGCCCGGCGGCCTGCGACACCAATGGAGACGCCTTTGGCGACATCTCCGATGCGATCTACGCGCTCGATTTTCTCTTCCGCGGCCGCGCCGCTCCCCCGGCGCCCTGGCCGGAATGCGCCGTCTCGGGCGGCGAGCCCGATTGTGAGAGGCGCTGCGAGTCTCCCTGAAGGGGGAGGCTTGGAGAGCAGTCCGGGTTCAGAGGGCAAGTGCCTGCTGCAGGGTCTCCCGAATCTCGTCGCGAACGCGGCGGAAAACCGCGAGCTTCTCCTCGTCGTNCCCCTCGGCCGCGGCGGGATCATCGAAGGGCAGGCTCATGGAGAGGACCTCCGCCCCGGTGAAGGCCGGGCATTCCTCGGAGGCCTTCGCGCAGACGCTGATGACGATGTTCGGCACGGGCTGCTCGCCGGCGAGGAAGACCTCGATGGACTTGGGCTGCTGGGCCGAGATGTCGATCTCGAGCTCCTGCATGACCGCGATGGCCATGGGGTGAACCGCTTCGGCCGGCCTGGAGCCTGCCGAGAGGCTCTCGTAGGCAGCCGGGGCCAGGTTTCTCAGCAGGCCCTCGGCCATCTGGCTGCGGCAGGAGTTTCCGGTGCACAGGAAGAGGACTCGGGCTGGTCCGGCAGCCTCCGCCGGAGCGACCTCGCCTTCGGCCTCTTCGCCGGAGGCTTCTTCCTTACCTGTTTCCTCGACGACAGGCTCTTCTCCAGCCTCGTCCCCGGCTGTTTCCGTGTCGGCAGTCTCTTCTTCTGTTACGGGCTCGGCTGTTTCCTCGCCCGGCTGCTCGGAGACCTGCTCTTCCACGTTCTCTTCGGCCTGTTCCAGCTCGTCGTTCACTTCTTCATCCATCATTCAAATACCTGCAACTTTCCATCCGGCTGGAACCCCAGAGCGCTGGCTCGTCCCATGTAGACCTGCTGGTTCATTCCCGTGTCGATCATGATCACGCTATTGGAGAATCTTCCCTGTATCCTGAGAGACGGCGGCTGCGTGTGCCCGATTACGATTCGGTCCACGTCCTGGAATCCCAGGATCTTCTTCACCTCCGGCGCGAAGGCCTTTTCGTCCCCCAGCGCGAGGCCACGATACCAGAAGGGACCGTCGGGTGCGAACAGGAGACTCGTATTCTTGATTCTCTCGAGCACGGCGAAACTCGCCGCGACCTTCGGGTGGGGCGCCGCCCCGGTCGCCTTCTCCCTCGCCAGCANCAGGAAGAGCTCGTGGACGCCGAGCGCCAGGTCGAAGACGCCGAGCGTCTCGAGCTTGTCGGTGGCGGTGAGAAACGCCTTCAGGTCGGCCNTGACCGTGCTGTTGATCTTGNCCGGGAGAATTTCCGAGACCCGGGGGCTGATGCCTCCGTGGACAAAGAGGTTGCGGNCCTTGAGGTAGACGGTGTTGCGGGTGACCAGCCANGCNCCGATCTTNCCACGCAGCGAGAAGGCCTCGCGATGGGCGAAGAAGCCGGGCGGAAAGGAGACGTCAAAGGTTGTCGCGTTGATCTTCGAGGCGAGGCCCGCGTAGTAGTTTGAGCGCAGCAGCCCGGCCGAGCTCTTTCCCAGTCCGAGGATCGCGGCCTTCTTCTTCGCGCGCAGNGCGGCGGTCTCATCCGCGGCGAAGGAGGTGTATTCGCGCGGGTCGACGTAGCGCAGGTCGCCNACGAGGTTCATCACCTCGTGGTTGCCGATCAGGGTCGTGGCCTCTCCCCCGGCCGCCTTCGCCTCGCCTTCGAGNTTCATGAGGAGCTCGACGGCGGCGCGGGAGCCGGGCCCCCGGTCGAAGATGTCCCCGGTCTGTATGAGCTCCTTGCGGCCGCCGCTCCAGCGGAGCTTGCTGTCGACAAGCCCGAGCCTGCCCAGCAGCTTGATGAAGGAGGCGTAGTCCCCGTGGATATCGCCGATGGCGAAGCGCACGNCAGTCTTCGAGGAGGGNGGTTTTTTAGCCGTCTCCTGGGCNCCGGCGGGACAGGCCGCCAGCCAGGATACGATGGCCGCTAACAGCAGGAGGTGTTTGTTCATGATTCGCACATGGTACCCGCAGGAGGCTCCGGGGGGAAAAATCCCTCGNAAAAAGCTTCCTCAGCCGCCGAGCGCCTCACGGGCCAGCTTTCTTACCCAGGAGTCTTCATCCTTGAGAGCGGCGCGCAGCAGCTTCACTCCCTCGGGGCCGCCGGTCTCGGCAACAATCCGGATGATGGCCCTTCGGGTCAGCGCGAAGGGGTGACGGGCGGCCTTCTCGAGGTAGGGGAGCGTCACCGGGCCCAGCCGCTTCAGGGCGGCCTCGGCTCGGACCCTGTTCTGAGAGCGCTGGCGTGAGAGCTCGCTGACATAACGGCGGATCTCCGCATCGAGCTTCGGGTCNACCGGGGCGCCGTCGGTCCCGGCGCCTTCCTCCGCTTCTTGTACGGGTTTCTTTTTTTCTTCGGGCTTCTTCGGGCTGGTTCCGGGTTTCCCCCCGGCGCTCTCTTGAACCTTCCGGGGCTTTTCATTTGCCGGCTTTCCGGGCGAGACCTTGAAGTCGCAGCGCGTGTCGCGCCGTACGCTGAGGATGCTGCCCGGGTCGAGAGTCAGCGAGCCGCCGCCGGTGAAGGTGACCGTGACGGGGCCGGAGGCTGGAAACTNGCCGATGACCTTGCCATGGATGACGCGGCCATTGCGCAGCTCGACCGTGTCGGCGAGGGCGGAGTCGGCGCCGGCGGCCAGCAGGGCGGTGAGGATCAGCAGGGTCTTTTTCATGGTTCTCCGGGGACTGTCAGTTCACACATCAATTATAGAACGCCGGGGGCGAACTGTCCGGTCGGAAAAGAACGGCNCCCCAGGGGGGGTCTCGCAGCCGTCTTCGACCGATAATTCAGCTTGCCGGACCGCCGCCGGTTTCGAGCCGCACCCGGATGCCCTCCGCGGCGAGATCGCTCTTGATGCCGGGGATCGTGAAGCCGAGGAAGTGTACCATGCTGGCGATGAGGGCGGCATCGGCCTCGCCTTCGGTGAGCACCCGGGCGAGGTGTTCACTGGTTCCCGCGCCGCCGCTGGCGATGACCGGGATCTCCACGGCGCGCGAGACCATGCGCGTGGCTGTCAGCTCGTAGCCGTCGCGGGTGCCGTCGGCGTTGATCGAGTTGAGGCAGATCTCTCCGGCGCCCAGCTCCTCGGCTCTCTTCGCCCACTCGAGCATATCGATGCCGGTGCGTTCGCGGCCGCCCTTGACGACGATCTCGTAGCCCGAGGGAACCTCCTCGCTGGCTCCGACCTCGAGGGCGTCCATTCCCAGCACGATGCACTGGTTGCCGAAGGCTCGGGCTCCATCGGAGATGATTGCGGGTTCGCGTACGGCGAGGGAGTTGACGCTGACCTTCTCGGCCCCGGCCAGCAGCACCTGGCGCATATCATCGAGATTGCGGATGCCTCCTCCGACAGAGAAGGGGATGAAGATCCGCCGCGCCACCTCGCGGACCATCTCGATATCGATGGGACGGCCCTCGGCCGAGGCGGTGATATCGTAGAAGACCAGCTCATCGACGCCCTGACGGTAGTATTCTTCCGCCATGGCAACGGGCTCTCCGACCTCCACGTTGCCCTTGAACTGGACTCCCTTGGTGACCTTCCCGTCGCGAACGTCGAGACAGACGATGAGGCGTTTGGACAGCATCAGGGACTCCACTCCAGGAAGTTCTCGAGCAGCTTCAGGCCGGCCGGTCCGCTCTTCTCGGCGTGGAACTGGACAGCCACGAGGTTATCCCGGGCCACCGCCGCGGTGAAATCGATGTCTCCGTAGGAGGCCGTTCCAAGGACGAGAGCCGGCTCGGCGGGCACGACGTGGTAGCTGTGAACGAAATAAAACTGCGAGCCGGCGGGTATGCCTTCGAGCACGGCGTGGGGGCCGCCGAAGCGCACCTCGTTCCAGCCCATGTGAGGCACCTTGCGGTCGACGCCCTCGGCGAAGCTGAAGCGGATCGCCTCGCCCTCGAGCAGCCCGAGGCAGTCGGTGCCGCCGTCTTCTTCGCTCCTCGAGAAGGCGACCTGGCAGCCGATGCAGATGCCGAGGATCGGCCTGCCGGCCGAGTGGACGTCCCTGAGGGCCTCGGCCAGCCCGAGCTTCTCGAGGGTGGCCATCGATGAGCCGGCGGCGCCGACCCCGGGAAAGATGACACGATCGGCCGAGCGGACAACCTCGGGGTCGCGGGTGATCTCGGGTTCATGGCCGAGGTGGCGAACGGCGCAGGCGACGCTCGTCAGGTTTCCGGCATCGTAGTCAAGTACGGCTATCATTTCTCTCGGTGGCTCCGTGGCAAGCGGCACATTATACAGCTTGCTTCCCCGGGGTCGGCTGGAAAAAGGCTCCACTGAGAGGGGCGGGGGCGGTAGCATGCGCGGCATGAAAGAAAAGAAAGACCGTGGAGAGCAGGCCGGCGGCAAACGCGAGGGAGTGCTCAAGGTCCTGCACGGAAGCGCCCGGGAGGTCTACCGGGATGACTGGATCTGGGTGCTCGACAAGCCCGCGGGCGTGCTCTCCCANCCGAACCAGCCGACCAGGAAGGCATCCAACACCCTGCTGAAGGGCGAGTTTGATTTCGAGGATGAGAGCTACATGACGGAGGTGCCCGGCGAGGGCGAGCGCCGGGTGTGGCTTCTCCACCGGCTGGATCTCGACACCAGCGGGCTGATCGTCTGCGCCTTCGATCCGGAGGCGGCCGCGATCTTCAAGCAGGCTCTGCACGAGCGCGAGATCGAGAAGGCCTACAAGGCGCTCCTGCTTTCGGCGCCGAAGCCGCCCTTCGGCTGCTGGAGCGACTGCCTGGCCCGGTCGNCGCGCGGCGGGCGGGTNGATGTGCGGGTGCGTTCAGGCCGCAAGGTCAACGCAGAGACCAGCTATGAGCTCGAGCGTACCTTCCCCGGAACGGGCCTCTCCCTGGTCCGCCTGACGCCGCATACCGGACGCACCCACCAGCTGCGGGTGCAGGCGGCGTGGCACGGCGTACCGGTCATCGGAGACCAGCGCTACGGCGACTTCGAGGCCAACAAGTTTCTTGCCGAGAAGATCGGGCTCAAGCACATGTTCCTTCATGCCTGGGGCCTGGCCTTCCGCCATCCGATCACAGGTCATCGCCTGAGCTTCACCCAGGAGCTCAGCCAGCGTCTGAAGCTTCCTCTCGAGCGTCTCGAAANTCTAGGTACGAAGATACCGAGGCGGGAGAGGCCCGTGGCGGACGAGAACAGGGGCTACCGGGGGAAGCNCCGCCGGGGCAAGGAGAAGGGGAAAGACCAGGAGCGCGGNCGAGGTCGCGGCCGCGGCGTTCGAGGCGCGAACCGCGGACGCGGCAACAAAAAGAAGAAACGGAAGAAGTANCCCTCAGCAGAGGCGCGCTCGGAAATAATCTTTAGCGTGTAAATCTGTACTGAGTTGCGAAAAAACTATGTCTGAAAGATATGTCTTCCATAGTTGTCGGAATGTCAAAGCAGGTAAGACGGTTTTTAGTGAATGAATAGCCTTTATTATTTGGCAGGATTCGTCCGATCGTGAAGCCTGCCATGAATAGAGATAAAGATTTGACAAGATTCGAAACAACAGATGGGGGTGTTTAATTTCCTGTAATTTACAAAGGACGTTTTCGTAGATAGCCTCCTTGTCATTCACTCCTTGTTCGAGGAGGAGGATGGATGACAGCAATGTAGAGTAAGTAAACAGATTATTGTCTTGGAGTGATTTAGCTAAAGACAGGCTGCGTTTTATGCACTCTTGGACTGCGAGATATTCTTTCTTTTCCAAGAGGAATTCACCTTTGATTAGGATCGTTGTGGCTAAACCATGCCAGCCTTTGCTACCTAAAGAAGAAAAGATAGTTTCTGCTTTCTGGAGTATTCGGTCAGTGAAGGCAGAATCCTGGTTCTTCGCGTTTTTTGCATAGATTGTTAATTTGGCTAATTCGCGATAGTAATACCCTGAGAGTTCTCTCCTGTTGTTAATTGGAAGGAGTTTACGTATAGATCTCAAAGCGGATTTGGCTCCCTGGAAATCTCGACACTTTATAGCAAGTTCATTTAACGAGAATAGAGCCTGAANCATCACGGACCTTTGGTAAGGCCACTTAATTGATAAAGTACTTAATTGTGTAGAGATTAACTTCCTGACATTTGAAGGGGATTGGACTTTGGTAGCCGCAGAGATATTACTGCTAAAATATTTCTGTGCGGGGTAAACGGATCTGGAGTCATTAATCAGTGTTGTCATCTTAGATGTGTGTTTTTGAGCCATTAGGTTTAAACCGAGTTCCGTATAGATTTTCCCTACGTGGCCTAATAGCTGGGTCTCTAAGAGAGTGTTTCGGAGCGATTTTTCTTTCTTGAGTAAACACAGTGATCGCTTTGCAGTTGAGAGAGAATTGCGAAAACTTTTTTTCTGAGCCTCCCGCCATGAGATAGCGGCGGCGATTAAGGCTTTTTCATATTGGTTCTTTGAACCATTTATCGCACAGATGATGGCCTTCTTTGCNTCCGCATGGTTGTTTCGGATGCTTTCGATNCTAAAACGGAAGGTTTGTAGGATTGCTTGGTTCTTTAAGTGGGACCAATCAACGGCTTTAATCTGGAAGTCTATTTTTTGCAGATTATGGCGGTCAGTGATGGACGTAAATATTAAGTCGAGTGCATCTAGGAACGAATTCTCCAGTTTATTGTTCCGTGTGTTAGAACCGACTTGCTTTTTGTACTGCCGTATAAATTGAGCCATTTTCGATGGGCAGCCGTAATGAATGGTCAAAGGAAGTAGGTAAAGAATTAAGTCTGTACTCTCAGGTCCAATAGGTTTTGTTTTTAATAGAAAACAAGCCTTTGACCAGGCGTCATCAGTATTCCCCGAGAGTAATAATTGATCTATGCAATCCATTTTTTATAGGCGTCAGTGGTTTTAACGATAAATCGACATGGTGTGTTGGTCACCCGACTCTTTGCTTCTGACCTTAATTTGCTGTTGGCGGTGCGGGCAAGGGTTTTCCTTTGCCGGCGGCCCGTAGCGAGGCTTGTTTAAACGCCTGTCTCTCAGTTATGCTTCTCGTGTTCCGCCGCCGGGTGGATGTTTGAAGCGAACCTGAAGGAAACCGCCATGATCGATGATCCCGATCTCGACGAGCCTGACTCCGAAGAGCCTGAGTCCGAAGAGCCCGATTTTGACAGCCTGAATTTTGAAGAGCCGGCCTTCGTGCCAAGCGCCCTTGACGAGACCAGCAAGCTGGAGCCCGGGGTGGTGGAGCTCTGGATGGCCTGGGTAGATTCAGAGGAAGACACCTTCGCNCGNCTCGAGGCGACNCTCTCCGAAGATGAGCTCGAGCGNGCGGCCGAGAAGGATGGCGNCCAGCGCCGCCGTTTCNTAACCACGCGCGGGATCCTGCGCGAGCTGCTGGCATCCTATGCCGGGGTGCTGCCGACCGAGCTGGCTTTCGAGTATTCAGAGTACGGCAAGCCGAAGGCCTTCACCGCCTCCGGCGATGGGCCGTATTTCAACGTGTCCCACTCCGGCGACCTGGCGCTCTTCGCCTTCTCTTCAGACCAGGAGGTCGGCGTCGATGTCGAGCAGGTGAGGGCGCGCGCNCGGCTGGATGAGATCGCCGAGAAATATTTTTCCCCGGCCGAGGCCGAGATGGTCGCCGGCCTCATGGATGAAGAGCGNGACAGCCTGTTCGCCTCCTATTGGACCCGCAAGGAGGCGCTCTACAAGGCCATCGGGACCGGCATCGCCAACCGGCCCGGAACCGTCGACCTCTCGGGTATGGCGGTCGATGGCGCCGAGGTGTCCTGTCCATCGGATGGAGGTGAAGACGAGAGCTGGTATGTCCGCGATATCGAGGTCGAGGATGGCTTCCGCGCCGCGCTCTGCTGCCGGAGCCGGCCCGCCGAGCTTCACTGCAAGGACGCGTTCTACGATTGAGGGCGGCCCGGAGAGAAAAGAAAACCCGCCGGAGTCCGGAANGGACCGCGGCGGGTTTTTTCTGTGAGCGTTCGCTTCCGGGCTCAGACGAAGAGCGGCACGAAGACGAGCGCGACGATGCACATGAGCTTGACGAGGATGTTGAGCGACGGGCCCGAGGTGTCCTTGAACGGATCGCCGACGGTGTCGCCGACGACCGAGGCCTTGTGAGCCGGGGAGCCCTTGCCGCCGTGGACGCCGCTCTCGATGTACTTCTTGGCGTTATCCCAGGCGCCGCCNGAGTTGGCCATGAAGATGGCGAAGAGNACGCCGGTNACCAGCGCNCCGGCNAGCAGNCCGCCCAGNGCCNCGGNNCNGANGAANTNNCCNACCGCCACCGGNACGGTGANGGCGAGNACGCCGGGNAGAATCATTTCCTTGAGNGCNGCNTNGGTCGAGATCNNGACGCAGGTNCCGGNGTCNGGCTCGTTNTCNCCNGAGAGGATNCCNGGNAGCTGNCGNCGCACCTCGGTGATCATCTTCTGCGCCGCGCGNCCGACCGCNTTCATNGTCAGGGNNGAGAAGAGGAANGCNCAGGTGCCGCCGAGGAAGAGCCCGNCGATGACGTNCNNGTNGAGNAGNTCGATNNNGAACTCNTCTCNTCNTNNCGNNCGCCNTNATCTCCTNNCNGTAGGTNNAGAAGAGCGCCAGGGCCGTGAGGGCCGCNGAGCCGATGGCGAAGCCCTTGCCGATCGCNGCNGTGGTATTGCCGACCGCGTCNAGCTTGTCGGTGCGNTGCCNGACNTCGGGCTCGCAGTCGNNCATCTNGGCGAGACCGCCGGCGTTGTCGGCNACCGGGCCGTAGGCGTCGACGCCCAGGGAGATACCNAGCGTNGAGAGCATGCCGACGGCGGCGATGGCGACGCCGTAGATGNCGGCGAGGNNGTAGGCGGCNAGTGTNCCGAAGGCGATCAGGNCCATCGGCGCGCGGCGCAGGACTCCATGCCGATCGCCAGGCCGTGGATGATGTTGGTCGCCGTACCGGTTTCGGATTGCTCGGCGATCTGCCGGGCCGGTTTTTTCTCTTCCGAGGTGTAGTACTCGGTGATGTGGCCGATGAGAAGCCCCAGGAGCAGTCCAACCCAGACAGCGCCGGTGACCGCCCAGACGCCGGTGATTCCCCAGAGACCCTTGGCGCTGGCGGCCGTTGCGAGCTCCGTAGCTATTTCTGGAATCATCGCGAGGGCGATGGTGCCTCCGACGAAGATCGCCGAGGCGACCAGCAGGCCGCGGGTGAGGACACTGGAGATTTTTGATTCATCGTTGGTGCGCACGACGAAGGTGCCGATCATGCTGGCGATGATACCGATCGTGGCCAGCGCCACCGGGTAGAAGGCGACGGTTGTATTGCCTCCCGCGCCTACAGTTGTCAGCCCCAGGGCCATGGAAGCGATGATCGCTCCGACGTACGATTCGAAGAGGTCGGCTCCCATGCCGGCGACGTCGCCGACGTTGTCACCGACGTTGTCGGCGATGGTGGCCGGGTTGCGCGGGTCGTCCTCCGGCATGTTCGACTCGACCTTGCCGACGAGGTCGGCGCCGACATCGGCGGCCTTGGTGAAGATGCCGCCGCCGACACGCGCGAAGAGCGCGATGCTCGAGGCGCCGAAGGAGAAGCCGAAGATGGGCTTGATCCAGTCCGTAGATGCCGCTTCAGAGCCGGCAGGAGGATGGAAGTACAAGGTCAGGACAGAGACACCGAGCAGCCCGAGTCCGACGACGGTGAAACCCATGACCGCGCCGCTGGAGAAGGCGACGGTGAGCGCCTTGCCGAGGCTGGTCTTGGCGGCCTCGGTCGTTCGTACGGCGCTGCGAGTCGCGACCCGCATGCCGATGAAGCCGGCCAGCGCGCTGGAGACCGCTCCGTAGATGAAGCAGGCGGCAGTACTGGGTCCCTGGCCTTCTTCTCCGAGGCCGACATAGAGCGCCACCGCCACGATGGAGACGAAAACACAGAGCCAGGAGTATTCCTTCTTGAGGAAGGCCATCGCGCCGTCCTGGATCGCCCCGGCGAGCTTCTTCATCTCATCGGTGCCCTGGTCCTGGCGATAGATGAACTGCCGCCTGATGATGGCGAATACGAGGGAAGCAAGGGCCACCACGGCGGCGGCCTGGATGATCATTTTGGGATCCATACGATTCGATTCCTTGAAGAGACTCTAAACTTGGACGAATAGAAGAGATCTGGAAGATTCTTCAGAATTTACGCCGGCCGGCTTCGTTTTTCCCTGGTCCCGGGAAGCAGCCTCTTCCGGCAAATAACGGCTACATTGAAAGCCTTGATAACCTCCTGAAATTCAGGGTCAAGGTTAATTCTCGGGCCGTGGGAGCCCTTTTGCCGCTCGGGGGGAGGTCGTCTTGAATTGATGAAGGATGACGACCCGCTTTACCTTGCATGCGGCCCCCCTGTGTGTACAAGATGGGCGCTCGAACGCTTTCCCTGCAAACCCTTCGTGAGCCCTTTGAAAGACAGGAAATGAGAGAACAGGACAACAGCCGGAGCGTCTGCGGGAGTCCGGTCGAGACCTGCTGTTGGCTGTCGAGTGAGGCCGCCGATGCGTGAGCTTGGCCACGAACTCATCTCGCTGGAAGAAGCGCGGGAGACCATGCTCTCGCTTATCGGAACGATCGAGACCGAATCGTGCGCGACGCCGGAGGCCTTCGGGCGGGTGTTGCGCCAGGCGGTCGAGGCGCGCGACCTGATCCCGCCATTTGACAATTCGGCGATGGACGGCTACGCGGTGCACGCCGCGGACCTCGCCGCGGCCTCGGGAGAAAACCCCGTCACCCTGCCGGTGGCCTTCCGGCTGCAGGCCGGTGACGCGGCTACGGAGCCCCTCGCCGCCGGCAGCGCAGCGCGGATCATGACCGGCGCGCCGATGCCGCCGGGTGCCGAGGCGGTGGTGCCGCACGAGCTGACGGAATTCACCGACAACGAGGTCACCTTCAGTGATCTGATCGAGGCCGGGCGCAATGTCCGTCCGGCAGGGGGAGATATGAGACCCGGCGATGTACCGCTCGGGCCCGGCGCCGTGCTCGGCCCTTCGCAGCTCGGCATCGCCGCGACCCTCGGCTACGCCGAGCTCGAGGTCAGCCGCCGCCCGCGGGTAGCTATCCTTTCTCCCGGCGATGAGCTGGTCGACATCGGCGAGCAGCCCGGCCCCGGAAAGATCCGAAACTCCAACGCCTGCTCGTTGCGGGCCGCCGTGATCGAGAGCGGCTGCGAGCCGATCGACCTGGGAATCATCCCCGACAACAAGCCGGCCATCAGCGCGGCCATCGGCGCGGCGATCGAGCGCGGCGCCGACGCCTTTGTCTCGACCGGCGGAGCCAGCGCCGGCGATTTTGATTTTATCAAGGAGGTCATCAGCGAGGAGGCCGAGGCGCCGCACGTCTTCAAGGTCGCGATGAAGCCGGGCAAGCCGCAGGTCTTCGGGCTCTTTGACGGCAGACCCTTCTTCGGGCTGCCGGGGAATCCCGCTGCCGCGATCGTCTCCTTCGAGGTCTTCGCCCGCCCGGGCCTGCGCAAATTGCAGGGCCGCGCCCGCATCCTGCCGGAAATCTTCGAGGTACGCTTTCCCTTTGAGCAGCGCTATAAGCCAGGTCGCGTTTTTCTTCTCAGGACGCGTGTCGAGCCCTCGGCCGGGGGAGGCTACGAGGTGGTTCGCCCCGGCGAGCAGGACTCCAGCTTTCTCGCGTCGCTTGCCCGCGCCAACGCCATCGTGGTGCTGCCGCCGGAGGGTGGGCCGGTTCCCGAGGGAGCTACCCGCCCGGCGTTCTGGATGGGAGAGACGGGTCGATGAGCGCTGCCGGCGAGCGCCGCGAGGCGGTCATCCTGACCGGTGGCCGCAGTCGTCGCATGGGCAGCGAGAAGGCCCTGCTCCCACTCGGCGGCNGGACGGTCATCGAGCGCCTGGCGCTCCGCCTGGCGGGTTCTTTTGACCGGATCATCATCTCCGTCGGCAGCGAGCCTCCCTCCCAGGGGCTTACCGACGCGCTTGCGCGGCTGGTCTCGGGAGGGATCGATGCGGAGGCTGTTCGGGACCAGCGTCCCGGCAGCGCCGGTCCTCTCGCCGGGGTGGAGGCCGCGCTCGAGGCGGTCGAGGGAAGCCGGGCCTTCTTTGTCGCCGTCGATGTTGTCGACCCTGGCGATTCGTTGCCCGGGAGATTACTGGAGGAGGCCTCGGCCGAGGGATCCCTGGGCGCGGTTCCCCGTTGCGGGGGACTCATCCAGGGCGCCTTCGCGGTCTACACACGCGCCCTGCTGCCCCGGGTCCGNTCGCTNCTNGACGAGGGAGAGGCNCGGCTGCAGGNTCTCGCAGGAATTGAGGGCGTCAGCGTGGTCGAGCTCGANNCCGCCGCAGGAGGCGTNTTNACNGCCTTCAACACGCCGGCGGAGTTTGAGTCGGCCCGTCTCGCTATCGAAGGCGGTCCGGAGACGGAAATGTGATGAGAAAAACATCGGGCTCTGTCATCCTCGACAGAGGGCAGGGCGTAATTCTTTCCGGAGATCGCGATGGCCGGCAATGAACAGAAAACCAGCGGCGGACAGGACTCGCGGGACCTCTACGACGCGGTGCTCTCTTTTTGCGCTGGAGATCGAAAGAGCGTCGAGGTTCTCGCCCTCGAGCTCGCCCGCCGCGGCATCCGGCTCTATCGGGATGAGACCTCAGAGGCGCAGGCCTGGGGAGCCCGGCTGGGAGCGGCCATTGCGGCGACCGCGGGCGTTCGCTCCCGCTACGTCATTATCTGTCTTCCGCGGGAGACGGCCCGTGGGATCTGGGACGCGGCGGAAGAGACGGTGGAGCCGGGCGGAGTCTCCTTCGGGTCTGAGCCCAGCGCCTCGATCAGCTACCTGTGCTGTCCGCCGGAATCAGTGGTCAGCATAGCCGACCGGGTCTCCCAGGAGCTTCGCAAGGCGCCGGAGTCTGTTCCCAGGATCTGGCGGGTGCCTCTGGGCATCGGAACGGTACCCGGCGCGGGGGTTCCCGTTTTCGAGGACAAGCCGCCGCAGGATTGAGTCACCGGAGCNTCCAGAGCCGCCGCNTTTTTTTAAAGGCCTGGCTTCCAGAGCCGCCGCCTTTTTTTAAAGGCCTGGCTTCCAGAGCCGCCGCCTTTTTTTTAAAGGCCTGGCTTCCAGAGATAGTACAGCCCTGCAGAGCTGTTAAACCCATCCAACCGCAGGGTGATGCTGTTCTCCCTCGCCGTCTTCGCTCCTCCCTGGGTATAGATATTGGCTCCCTTGCCCGCGCTCCTGGTATAGCGGATGAGCGCCGGCTTGCGCTGAGCGCCGTCGAGTCGGGAGGTGAGCTCGCTGACGGCGTCCTCGATGTAGCCCGTCCCGTCCACCAGGCCGGCCCTGGCGGCCTCGACGCCGGAGAAGACGCGGCCATCGGCAAGAGCCAGCACCTTTTCCCGGTCGAGCTTTTTACGACTGGAGTCGACGACATCGACAAAGCGCTGGAACATATCGTCGACCAGCTTCTGAAGCACCTGGCGTTCATCCTTCGTGATCGACCGCCAGGGGGAGTTGAGGTCCTTCATCTTGCCGGACTTGATCGGGTCCATCTCGACTCCGAAGGCCGCGATCGCCCGGCTCAGGTCCATGCTCTGCATGATGACCCCGATACTTCCCACGATGGCCGTCGGATGGCTCATGACAGCGTCAGCGCCCATCGCCGCGTAGAGGCCGCCCGAGGCGCCGATGTTCTCGATGTAGGCGACGATCGGCTTGCCGGTCTCGGCCCTGAACTTCTTTATCTCGTGGTAGAGGTTGTCGCAGGCGGTCACCTCGCCGCCCGGGCTCGAGATCTTGAGCAGGACTCCCAGCACGCCGCTGTCCTCCGCGGCCAGGTCAAGTTGGGCCCTGAGGCCCGAGACGCTGTTGTCGGTGCTGGTGAATAAGAAGCCCCCGGCCTCGGAGGAGAGCACGCCGCTGAGCTCGATGACGGCCAGCTTGCCTGCGAAGAGGCCATCGCCCTTTTCGATAACCTGCTCGCTGTAGTCCGTCTCACCCATCAGGCCGGTGAGCGGAATGACGAGGCAGCCGGAGCAAAGGAGGGGGAGGGCCGCGGCCAGGAGCAGGGTGAAGAGCGCTTTNGCNGNGGNTCTCTCCACNGGCAAGCTGCCTGGGCNGGTCGTATGGCGGGACTGAGAGGTTTTCATGCTGTATTTTCCTTTAAACGGTAAATGCTTAAATCCTGATTCTTTCTCCACCAAATCCGGACAGGTCGATATACTCTCAACCTCCGTTGGAAGACAAGGTCTTAATAGCCTATCAGCCAGTATGTCAGTCTTCAAAGCAGTACCCGAACGTTATGACTTTCCCGCCGAGGAGGCGAACATCGTCTCCTTCTGGAAAGAACGGGAGATTTTCGCCAGGAGCCTCGAGCAGCGCGCCGGCTCGCCGACCTTCGTTTTTTACGAGGGGCCGCCNACCGCCAACGGGATGCCGCACAACGGGCACGTCCTGACGCGGGTCATCAAGGATGTTTTTCCGCGCTACAAGACCATGCGCGGCTTCCGGGTGCCGCGCAAGGCGGGCTGGGACACCCACGGGCTGCCGGTTGAGATCGAGGTCGAGAAGGCGCTCGAGATCTCAGGCAAGGAGGGCATCCTCGAATACGGGGTTGAGAAGTTCATTCGCAAGTGCGTCGACTCGGTCTTCGTCTACACGAAGGAATGGGAAGAGCTGACCGAGCGCATCGGCTTCTGGGTCGATCTCTCCGAGGCCTACGTGACCTTCCACAAGAGCTACGTCGAGAGCGTCTGGTGGTCTCTCAAGGAGCTCTTNGACAAGGGNCTGCTCTACGAGGACCGCAAGGTGGTGTGGTGGTGGCCCCAGGGCGGAACCGCGCTGTCGGCCGCCGAGGTCGGTGAGGGCTATCGCGATGTGGAGGACCCGAGCGTCTACGTGCGCTTTCGCGACGCCGAGGACCCGGACCTCAGCTACCTCGCCTGGACCACGACCCCCTGGACCCTGCCCTCGAACGTCGCCCTNGCGGTGGCCGAGGGNGGCCAGTACGTCGAGGTNACNACGGCGCNCGANGATGGCTCNAGCGAGNGGCTGGTNGTCGCCGCNGANCTCGCNGNNAAGCTCTTCGCNCCGCCNGCGAAGAANAAGGGCGAGGNGGAGGANGCCNCNGCNCCNGANCCGGNATTNTCCGANCCCTTCCCCGGCTCNGAGCTTCTCGGGCGGCGCTACTGCCAGCTGTTTGATTTCAAGGAGCCCGAGGGCGGCAAGGCCTTCGAGATCATCGCGGGTGATTTCGTCGTGATCGACTCTTCCCAGGAACANGGCAGCGGCACCGGGATCGTTCATATCGCCCCNGCCTTCGGCGAGGATGACTANCGCATCGCCNGNGAGCAGGAGCTCGGCTACCTGCAGCTNGTNGATGAGCANGGNCGCATGNCNCCGGAGACNGGNGNGCTCGCCGGNAANTTCTGCAAGGANGCCGACCGCGAGATCATNGCCCTCTTGAAGGAAAACGGCNNNCTCTTCCGCCGCGAGTCCTACCGCCACGANTATCCCTACTGCCCCCGGGCCAAGGATGACCCGCTCATCCAGCTGGCCCGNCCGGCCTGGTTCATCGGCACGAGCCGGTTCAAGGACCAGCTGGTTCAGAANAACTCCGGGGTNANCTGGTACCCGGAGCATATCCGNGACGGGCGCTTCGGAAAATTNCTCGAGGGCAATGTNGACTGGGCNCTGTCGCGCGAGCGCTTCTGGGGNACCCCGCTGCCGGTCTGGCGCTGCGACAAGACAGGGCATACCGAGGCGATTGGTTCCTACGCCGAATTGCTGGAGAAACCCGGGCTCGAGGGGACCGATGCCTGGGAGAAGGCTCTGGCGGAAGATCCCGGCATCTCCGAGCATCTGCAGGTTCACAAGCCCTATATCGACGAGATCACCTACGAGTCGCCCGAGGATCCCGTCGGCCGCATGCGCCGGGTCACCGAGGTGATCGACTGCTGGTACGATTCCGGCGCCATGCCGTTTGCCCAATGGGGCTATCCGCACGTTGAGGGCTCGGAGGAGAATTTCTCTGCCGCCTTTCCGGCCGATTTCATCTCAGAAGCGATCGACCAGACCCGCGGCTGGTTCTATTCGCTGCTGGCGGAGAGCACCATGCTTCACGGTGACCGCGAGAGCCCCCATCCCTACCGCAATTGCGTCGTCCTCGGCCACGTCTGCGATAAGGACGGCGTCAAGGAGTCCAAGCGCCTGGGGAATTACACCTCCCCGAACGAGGCCTTCGACACCCATGGCGCCGACGCGATCCGCTGGTACTTCCTGAGCCAGGGGCATCCGTGGACGAACGCGCGCTACGGGCTCGACCGCGTGGCGGAGGCGAAGAAGGACTTCCTGATCCGCCTGCAGAACGTTTACAGCTTTTTCAATATTTACGCCAACATCGACAAATTCGACCCGACCCGGGGCAACGCCGAGGCGGCGAATGCGGATGGCGCCACGCTCTCGCGCGGCGAGGGCTACACCGCTGTGGGCTCACGCAGCCTCATGGACCGCTGGATCCTGTCGGAATTGCAGCTCACCACCCGCCGCGTGACCGATGCCATGGACAGCTACGACCTGCTCAGCTCGAGCCGGGCGCTCTTCGCCTTTGTCGACAACCTGTCGAACTGGTACGTGCGCAGGAGCCGGGCGCGTTTCTGGGGCTCGGGAATGACGGACGACAAGCTCGACGCCTTCTGGACGCTGTACGAGTGCCTGGTGACGGTGTCGAGGCTGAACGCTCCCTTCACTCCCTTCTTCAGCGAGGTGCTCTACCAGAACCTGGTTGCAGCCCCCTTCGGGGAGTCGCAACCCGAGAGTGTTCACCTGACCGATTACCCGGGGGTGAACGAGGACCTGGTTGACGAGGAGCTAT
>PAOC01000088.1 GCA_002708465.1 Planctomycetota bacterium | reverse complement strand
TCAAGAGCGAGGCAGGCCTCGAAGCTCGCCTTGCCAGCGAACTGAACTCCATCCGGGAGCTCAAGGCCCGCATCCAGCTGGACCTGGATACCGTTAAGCAGAGCTGACGCGGCAACCAGGGGGGGCGCCGAGTCAGTCTCCCGTTGTCTTCAGTGAGTCTTCGGTCGTGTCGAAGAGCTTGCCGTTTCGATAGGCGATCAACAGGGCATTGACCGTCTTGATGTCGAATTCCTTGTCGGCCATGTCCCTGATATTCACCAGGGCGGCCTTCACCGACCGCGGCTCCTCGCCCAGGTCTTCTCCGTAGAGCTGCTTGTCGAGCTCCTTGGCGATGCCGAGAACCCTCGCCAGCTCGGAGATGTTGTCTCCCTCGAGGCCCTCTGGAGAGCCGCTTCCGTTCCATTTTTCGTTCTGTTGCTGGATAGCCGGCAGAAGTTCTTCCAGTCCGGGTATGTCGTTGAGGATCTCCCGGGCGTAGTGATTGCGCTTGGGCTCGTTGAGCAGCTCATTTTCGAGCTCCTGGTCAGACATGGGAATGGAGCCAATGTCGTGCAGCATGGCGGCGAGCCAGGCGTCGCGGACCTGCTGTGAATCCCAGCTCAGCTCCCGGGCGATGGCCAGAGCGTAGGAGGCGACGCGTTCGCAGATTCCCCGGGGGGTGGGTGTGCGCATTTCTGCCGCGGCTACCAGGGTCTTGATGGAGCTGCGGAAGAATTGGTCCTGCTTTTCCATCTGCTTGAGCAGCTCGAGGGTGGAGCCCAACTGGATTCCGACCGCCGAGGCGATCTCGAGATCTTCAGACTGGAAGGCCTCCGGTTTGCTCGAATAGATGTAGATGACGCCGAGGTTTTTTCCGAGGACCGTGATCGGGGCGCAGATCACCGAGCGGATCTGGTTCATCACGACGCTGGCCATGGCGTTGAAATTCTGATCGAGAGCGGCGTCGGAGGTGAGAATCGCATGCTTCTGCTCGAGGCACTGCGAGACGATCCCGCGAGACACTCCAGCGGCCTGGTCCGGATCTTCGACCTTGTCGAAACGACCGAGGATGTCCAGGTCATCGAGACTCGTTACCTCCGTTGTGTCCGAGTCCGGCTTGATCCCAAGAAGGTACAGGTGGTCGGCATCGAGGCTGCCTCCGAGCACCTCGCTGACCTTATTGAACATCGCAGAGAGGTTGTTTTCTTCGGCGATCACGTGCGAGAGCTGCAGTAATACGTTGAGGTAGCGCTCCTCGCGGGTCTCCTCTACCTTTTCCTCCGAGCGAGTGGTGAAGTATTCCGGCAGCTTCAGCGAGATCGTAGAGGTGGGGTCGAAGGGCGCCTCGGCTGAGCCGGGCTCGGCCTCGGGGATGAGCCGGCTGGAGTCACGCAGCTGGGCGTTGCGGTCCTCAAAAACAAGCGTGGTGGTGCCGATCTGTATCCTGTCGCCGATTCGCAGGAGCTCCTCGTCAATTTCCTTCTCGTTGACGAAGGTGTGGTTGCGGCTCTCAAGATCGCGAATGAAGAACATCTCGCCGATCCTGAAGATCTCGGAATGCTTTCGGGAGATTCCCTGGTCCGGAATCTGGATCACGCAATCGTCTTCACGGCCGATGGTCGTGCTCTCGCCGGTGATCTCGTAGGTCTTGCCCTTGTCGGCNCCGGACNTGACTCNNAGAATGGTCATNAACTCTACCTGAAATATTGAGAACGGAAGCAGCCAGGGTTGAAATTCGTAACCCCGTGCAATNCCCGGNATTTAAATGACTGGGAAACGNTGAGTATAACCCAAGAGTCTACGCCTGCAAAAGACCCAGCCTGTGATCGGAGGCAATAATCATNGNCTTATCGGGCGTTGNGGCAGCCGCCTACTGNCNCTCGAAGCGGCCNTCGCNCATGGTGAGNATCCTGCTGGCGAGGCTGGCGAGGCNCTGGTCGTGGGTTACGAGGATGAAGCCGATGCCGAGCTCCCGGTTCAGNTCCAGGATCAGCTCGTGGATGCGGTCGCCGGTCGAGGTGTCGAGGTTGCCGGTCGGCTCATCGCAGAAGACGAGCTCGGGGTTGTTCATCAGAGCCCTGGCGATCGCCACCCGCTGGCGCTCTCCGCCGGAGAGCCGGGAGGGGGGGAATTCACTTCGGTCGAGCACACCGACCCGGTCGAGGAGGTTGCGGGCGCGTTCCTCGAGCCTTGACCTCTGGCTGGTGTATTTGCCGTAGCTCAAGGCGATCATTGAAGGCAGGAGAACGTTCTCTAGGACCGTCAGGTCGGGCAGAAGGTGGTAGAACTGGAAGACGAAGCCGAAGTGCCTGTTTCGAATCGAGCATTTCTTCGAGAGCCCCAGCCCCGCGAGGTCGCAGTTCTGCAACTCCTTGTCGGAGCCGCTCGAATAGATCAGTTTGCCGGAGGTCGGGTTGTCGAGCAGGCCCATGATGTTCAGCAGAGTCGTCTTGCCGACTCCCGACATTCCGATGATGGACAGGATCTCTCCGTGCTTCACCTCGAGGTCGCAGCCGCGCAGCACGGGGACCGTCACCCCCTGCATCTGGTATTCCTTGTGGAGATTGCGGACCGAGTAGAGGGTCGGTTCGTTCGGGCTCGGAGATGCTGACATGCTCAGATAGCAACCTCAGTGAGGGGACTTGTCAAGCCCACAACTGGGCGGGTCTTTGATCGAGGCCGGCTATTCATATTGAATGGAGCCGATCGGGTCGCGCCGGGGGGCCCAGGTGGCCGGGACCAGGCTTGCCAGGAGACCGACTATCACTGGCGGCAGGGTACACCAGAGAATATCGGCGGGGTAGAAGTGAACGGGGATCCTGTCCATCTGGTAGATCTCGGCGGGAAAGAGCTCGACGCCGCTCACCGCGTAGATCAGGTCATGGATCTCGTTGATGTTGGCGCTGAAGGCNTAGCCCAGGCCCAGGCCNAGCGCGGTTCCGNNCATCGAGATGAGCAGGCCGTTGAAGAGGAANATCTTCGTGACTCCCCNCGGGGGCGCNCCCAGNGACATGAGGACGCCAACGTCTTTCGTCTTCTCGATGACGGTCAGGGTGAGCATGAGCAGGATCATCGAGCCGGTGAAGACGATCAGGATCAGCACGATGAAATAGACCAGCAGCTTCTCGATGCCGACGGCCTTGAGAAGGTTGGCGCGGATTTCCGGCCAGGTCTGGACCGCCAGCAGCGAGCCCGAGCGGGCTATGGCCAGCGCGACCTCGTTCCTGACCTCTGCCAGGGCATCGAGATCCTGGACCTTGTCTTCATCCAGGGAGATACGGAGTCCCTGGTAGCGGTAGGGGCTGGCGTTCTGGTCGAGATCTCTGTTGAGCAGGTTGCGGACCTTCTGGACATCGGCGAAGAGGGTGCTGTCGTCGAGCTGGAAGTCCCCGGTGTTGATCGCGCCGGTGACGAGGAAACGCTCGGAGATCTCACGGCCGGTGTCGGGGCTCAGGGTGATGACCGTCAGAACCTGTCCCAGCATGAGCTGGCGGTCGAGGAGCGACTGGATGCCCACGATGATGCCGGCGGGGGGCACGGGAAATTCCTTCACCAGGAGCGGTCGATGTTTCTTCAGGATCTCGATTCTCCATTTGAGGTCAAAGAACCGCTTCAACTCCTCGTCGTCCAGCGGCTCTCTCTCCTGGTCTGAAAGAAGAGAGTGAACATCATTGATCGCCAGGGGCATATCGACCTCCTCCAGGGCCTCCTCGCCGGCGGAGCCGGCTCCAGGGTGATGCTTTCGCAGGAGCTCATCGAGCTCGCCCGGGCGAAGCAGGTAGCTCGCGAAATCGCTGACCTTCGCCTGGCGCACCGGGTCGATCCCGGCGAGGGTGACCGGCTTGATCGACACCCCGCTACGGTAAACAGCCAGGCGTTCGATGAAGGGAGCCGAGCCGCTGACTCCCGCTATGGAGCCGACCTCGTCCTCGACGTCGCTCAGGTTCTTCAGGCCGAGCGGACCGTTGCCGATGATTCTCAGGTGCGCCTCCTGGCCGCGGATATTTTCCTTGAGCTGCGACATGTAGCCGCCCATGACGCTCTGGACGATGAGCAGCATCGCCACCCCGAACATCGTCGAGAGGAAGGCGGCAAGGGTCAGGAACCGCGATCGGAAAAAGCGCAGGCTCAGGAAGTACTGGTACATTTTTCACACTTCAGGTTTTCTTGTTTTCCCCGGGGCTGTTCTTGCGCAGCAGCTGTTTCCCTGGCGGGTCTTTCTCCCGGGCGCTTTGCGCCCGGGACGGGATCATGGCCCCCCTTGAAGAACGGGTTGCAGCGAAGGATTCTCTTCATGCCGAGCCAGCCTCCCTTGAAGAAGCCGTGGACCTCGAGGGCCTCGCTGCAGTATTGCGAGCAGGTGGGGTGGAAGCGGCAGGCGGGCGGCAGCAGCGGCGAGATGAATTTCTTGTAGAGGGAGATCAGGCCTCGGGCCATCCGGCTGGGGAGCTTGATGATCACTCTCAGCATGTTTCCGGTTTCTCCCCGGGGGTGAGCTCCGCGGCGAAATTTCNCAGCGTTACCAGGTATTCATCGAGTTCGCAGGGCTCTCCAGCCGGCAGCAGGACGATATCATAGATGCCGGGCAGGTCATTCTTCGTCTGGCGGAAGGCTTCTCTCATCAGGCGTTTGATTCGATTTCGAGCGACAGCGTTTCCGTGGCGCCGGCTCACCACCAGTCCCAGGCGTGAAAACTCACGGTCTGTGGGGAGGTAGTTGATGCGCAGGCAGTCGGTGCGATGCCGCTTTCCGTGGCGTTTGACCTTCTCAAATTCATTCGAGGTCTGGATCCTCTCGATCGGACGAAGACGGTTGGCGCTGGTCCTGCCGGNCCCGGCNNTCGNTTTTTTCGNTTCCATNATGATCCCATCGGTNCGCGGGAGAGAAATCTCCGGCGCNGCGGACTCGCCGCNGCCCCGGTCCAGATCAGTCGATCCTGATCAGTAGTGTATCANCGAATGAACGTCATATCCTTCGAGGACTTCCCGTCCGGGCAGAAACGTCAGCTCGATGAGGAANACACAGGCGGCTACGAGGCCGCCGGACTGCTCGATGAGATCAATNCAGGCCCGGGTTGTTCCACCGGTTGCCAGCAGGTCGTCAACGAGCAGGACCCGCTGACCTCGTTCGACGGCATCGATGTGCATCTCGATGCTGTCGGTGCCGTATTCGAGGTCGTATTCAACGCTCGAGGTGTCGTAGGGCAGCTTGCCGGGCTTGCGGATTGGAATGAAGCCGAGGCCGAGATGGCCGGCGAGGGCGGCGCCGAAGATGAAGCCCCGGGCCTCGGGGCAGGCGAGGACATCGGCCTCGATGGATACGTCGCGGCAGAGCTGCGCTATATCCTCGATGGCCCGGGCGAAGGCTCCGGCATCTTTCAGCAGGGGAGAGATGTCCTTGAAGCCGATTCCCGGTTTCGGGAAATCCGGCACTTCACGGATGTAGTCCTTGAGATCGTCGTTCATTGGCAGGCTCGCGGGAGAAAGCTGAAGGGGTATCGTGACACCCCTTATTATTCCTCCAGACCCCGCCGTGTAAAGGGTGGAGCTATCCAGGAAACCCGTCTCTCAACCGGCTACGGAGCGGTTCAAGATTCCTGGATAGTCTCCGGTTCGTACGCCAGGATGCAGTAGAGCTTCTTGAGAGCTTCGTTCTCTATCTGACGTACTCTCTCTCGCGAGAGGTTGACCCGCTCCCCTATTTCCTTGAGGGTCATCGGGTCCCCGTCCACCAGGCCGTAGCGCATTCTCAGGATCTTCGACTCCCTTTCGTCGACCATGGAGAGGAGTCTCTCAATCATGTCGACCTCGATCGAATCGAAGAGGATCTGGTCCGGCTGCTTCACGTTCTTGTCCTCGAGGACCTCACTGATGGCCCACATATTTTCCAGGCTCACCGTCTGACCGGTCCCGCTGGATGTGCGCAGCGCGGTTTTAAGTATTCCGAGGTTCTTGGGGTCGAGATCGAGCTCCCGGGCCACCTCGTTGAAAAAAGGTTTTCTACCCAGCTTCACGGTGAGTCCGGAAGCGGCGTTTTTCCATTTGCTGATCAGCTCCACCATATAGGAGGGGATCCTGACCGTCTTGACCGTATCGACAAGGGCTCGCTTGATGGACTGCTTGATCCACCAGGTGGCGTAGGTGCTGAAGCGGCAGCCGGCGGCGGGATCGAATTTCTCCACGGCCTTGATCAGCCCGAGGTTACCTTCCTCGATGAGATCCTGGAGAGCTAGNCCGCGGTTTACGTAATATTTCGCGATGCTGACGACCAGGCGAAGATTGGCCTTGGTCATGTGCTCCCTGGCCGCGGGGTCACCCGCGCGGATCTTGTGGGCAAGCTCGATTTCCTGTTCCGGGGTCAGCAGATCAACCTCGTTGATCTCTCTGAAGTATGCTTCGAGTCCTACTTCTCTCACGGTTCTGGCTTTCTGTCGGAGGTGTTCAACTGTCGTTGAAGAAAATTTGATACGAAACCGGCTCCGCGTACTGGCCGCGTCCTGTTTCGTTAGACCCATTGTTTTACTGGCTGGGGCCGCGTCCGGCCTTGNGGCGGGGAANAGTGCTGCCCACTGGATACATATCGACTGAGGCNNGCCGTGGTCGTAGCTTTCTTTGGCGATGGCCTNAATTTGTCANTCAGGTCNATCCGCGNGCCGGGAGCCGGGTGGGNAAGGGCGAAAAANCGNGTCAAATCGAGNCTGGAGATGTCGCTGGTGGGTGCGACAAAAAGTGNCTCCCGGTTNGNATCGCAGGGTTTCCGGAACTANCGGACGGATTGTNGNTNCGGNAGGNNCCTGGCGCGCCGNGAGCGGAGGCTATTTCCTGTCCGAATCGCTGTCGCCGGTGCCGCCGGCNTGGTCCTTCCACCANTGGCGGGCGGCCTTGATGGCGGCNGTGCGCCTCTGTGTCACGGTCAGCTGGGGGCCGGTGGAGGTTCCGCCAGAAATTCCGGATGTGTAATAACCAAAATCCTGTCCGGCCGCCTGCTTGATGACCCGGAATCCGCTGGACTGATACCGGGTGACGTCGATGAGCCCCAGTACCAGGGTCAGGATTTTCGCGCTGCGTTCATCTTGGATACCACGCTTTTCGATGTATTTCTCAAAGCTGGCCAGGATGTTGTAGGAATTGCTCGCAAACGCTGTTTTTTTNGTTACGGCAAGACCCAGAAGATAATCCGTCCCGGCCTCATCTCCCGCGGCGCAAAGGGCTCTGCCGGCCTGGATGCGGATGGCGTCAGTGCTGGAGCGCATCAACTTGCTGAGGTGTTCGAGTCCCGAGGGGTCGCCGAGTTGATGCAGCAGCTCGGCCAGGTCGACAGCGGGGTTCTTTTCCTGCCATTTCTTCAGCACCGAGATCCCTTCCGGAAGCCGCAGCTGACGCTGCACCTTCAGGAAGGAAGAGCGGAACCTCGCTGTGGGATTTTCCTCCGCCTTGAGAAAGTGNCGCTGGAGGAATTGTTTCCAGAGGGTTTCCACGGTTTTGTCGGTTTTTTCGTCGAGCCCATCGGTATTTTCAGGAGCAGGAGGCTCTTCTTCTTGCGGAATGACGAGGAGGAGACGCTGATCCCGGGTCGAATCGGCCGGGCTGATGTAGCGCGCCCTGGCCTCGNTGCGTGCTATCTCGTACCACTTGGTTCCCGAATCGCTTCTGATGGAGCTGATAAAGGTTGGGGANCCTTCGGAGATGGAATTGAATGAGTTCAGGCGATAGGTGACGGGGACCTTGCTGGTGCCGGCCGGGCGGATGACTCCCCCTGGGGTGTTCAGCCGGATCTCCTTGCGTTCTCCCCAGCGGTTCTGGTAGCTGAGAGGCCGGTTGGCCTCGATCAGGTGCCGGTGTCCATCCAGGAGCTTGAAGGCGGTTCCGGATTCAGGGTTGGCTTTGATTCTCAGGAGAAATTCATAGCAGGTGAGCTTCGTGCCGCCCGCCTGGGCCTGCTTTTCGAGATGGACTTTTTCCCGTTTTGAGACCTCCGTCTCATCCTGCAGCCATTTACGCAGCTTCGNCAGGTCGGCTCGCCGTCCCGAGCCGGCGGATTGTTTCAGGGGCAGACCGCTCAGCCTGCGCAGCTCAGGCAGCACCAGGTTCGAGGTGGAGGACAGNGATGCGCCNGNCTTGGCGTTGGNCTTGTCTTCGTAGAGCTCGGCCATAGCTTCGAGGAGCGGTTTCAATTGGCCGGAGGAGAGCAGAATGGCCGAGGAGAGGTCTTTCGCGCCCCTGAGAGCGGCATAGCGCAGGGTCTCCTCTCCCTTGGCGCCGCACCGGAGAAGGTTTTTCATTACCAGGCTGAGGAACGGGTCGGGAAGGGTCGTGCCGGAAAAGTAGCTCTTGANGCGTTCCATAACCTCACCGAGACCGGTCGATGATTCGACCTTGGAAAGGATCTTTTCAATGAATGACAGCTCCTCCTTCGGCTCTTCTGCTGACCGGGTGTTTTGAGCGCGGCCAGCGGCGATTCGGTGAACTTTCTGCCAGAGGGGGAAGATGGCTCCGAGGGGAATGGAGGTCGTTCCGTATTGTCCGAGCGCCAGCCCCTCAAATACGGCGCGGGCATTGGCCGCCAGGGCTCTGTGTTCGTCGTTTTCGGGATCGAGGATTTCGATGGCCCGGACAAAGAAATACTGGACCTCGTAGTGGTAGAAGCTCCAGGGAGCCTGGGTGATGGTGTCGTCGCGGAGCGCGAGCCGCAGGAATTGTTCACGCAGCTCCGGCTTCAGGGCGATCTTGGGAGCCAGGTCGGCCAGGGTCGAAATGATCCTGAACAGCTGCACAAGATCACGCTCGTTGAGCTTGCGTAGAAGGTAGCCGACACCCCTGAGGTCGCCAATTCGGCTGAGTGCCACAGCGGCATCCAGCCTGGAGTCCGGTCCCTTCCCTGCAGGCTTGCCGGGAGGGCCGCCGCCGGCCGGTGACGCGGGTTCCTCGAGGATTTTCACAAGGAGTTCGGGCGCTGAGGCTTCGCCCAGCGCCGCGAGCCCCAGCGCGCCAAGCGAGGAGGTCTCAGGCTGCTTCAGGGCGNCCAGGAAGGTAGNCCTGGCCTCGGCGGGGGCCAGTTCGACCAGTAAGGCGAGAGCCTCGATACGTTCGCTCAGATCGTCGCTGTGGGCCTGCTCGAACAGGAGACGGTGGAGCAGGTCCAGCGAGAAGACGGTCTTGCGGGTTTCGCCGCTTTCAGAGAGGCGCTGATGTTGCTGATGCAGAATCCTGGCCAGGGGGAAGCGCTCTCGGCCCGTTACGATTCCGCGGTGTTCGTAGCGTACCTCCTCGGCGAGCTTCAGGGTGCTGAGGGCGGGGGAGGTGGGGAGGGGCGTATTGAGGACGACGCCGGGGTTGACCCGGGATGCTCCTTCCCTCACCTGGACCTGGTATTTCCCGGGCTCGTTGGATTCCCAGGAAATTACGTAGCTCGAAAGGTTTCTTCCCTTCGGCTTTTTCCCGCTCAGCTTGATGGCCCGCCTGTTTTTACCTTTGCCGGTGTACTGGGTAAGAATTTCAGGCTGGTCCCCAAGCCTGATTTCCAGCAGCTGGAAGGTGAAAATCATCGGGTCGAGTTTCTCCCGCAGAATCCTGGCGCGCCTGGCGAGCTCGATGTCGGTTGAGGAAGAATACTTCTTCAGCAGCGGGAGGGCCTCGTTACCGGCCTTGATGAGCTCTTTCTGGGCTGCCTCCCGGCGTTTCCAGCTCTTGTGTCCCAACTCTTTTACCAGTCTTTCGAGGCGGAGCTTTTCAGGGNCGGGTTTTTGCTGCGCCGGAGCCGGCTTCTCCTGTCCAGGCGAGGATGTGAACAGGACTGCGAAAAAAAGCAGTGAAAGGGTGAATAGGGGTGCCGGGAGCCGGATTCTTGACATGCTTATCGGTCTTGCGAACGGTCTTTTGAATGCCACTTCATGTCCATTGTATCCGGAAAACGTGATTGAGAGTAAGAGAGAGGGTTCTATCAATGCTGAAAAGCCTACAGAAAGCTCTTCGTGGGTACCGATATATTCTAATGAGGGTCGGTTCAGTAGAACGACGAAGGGTCTGAGGAGACAGAACAGTGTTGAGAGATAACTCCCGGGGCGCACCCGGTGAGCGTGATAGCAGTGGTGTTGATTCATCACGAAAGTGCATGGATGAATGGCTGAGCCGGTTGGTTTCAGAATTCCATGACGGAGAGCAGGAGCTCGAAGCTCTCGCGAAGAAATCGATCGAGGGTCTCGCCGGGGAGCTTGGATTTCGCCGCGGCTATTTCCTGCTCTATGGCCTGCGGNCGCCAGGCGCCCTGGAGACCGGCCACGAGCTCGATTTCGAGGTCTGCGCCTCCCGCCTGCGTCTCGAAGACAAGAGTGACGACACGCTCTCCTGGGTGGATGTTACGAACCCCGACTTCGCGGTAAACCGGGCGGTTGCCCGGCTGGCGCTCGAGTCGAGGGAGCTGATCGTCTTCGAGGAGGAGGTCGGCGCGGAAGGCTCCGGCAGCTCCGGAATACGACCGACCCTGTGCAGGTCCTTTTCCATGGGAGAAAAGAAGATTGGCATTCTCTACCTCGAGCGGGACTTCGGTACCGGCCTGATCGAGGCAGGGCTGAGGCAGAGCTTCGACCGATTTGTCGACGCCTTCGCGCCTATCTATTCAAGGTCTTGCGGTTGTCCTGATGTAGAGCCTGCCGCCGCCGGCGTGCCACCCGTCCCCGCCGTCGCCGAAATTTCGCTCCAGGAGCCTGTTGAGACGGNNGCCGCGTCGACGGCCGAAGCCGGTGATTCTCCGGATGAATCCTATTACGGAATCATCGGCCGGNACGAGAAGATCAGGAAGATCATCGAGATCATCGAGAAAGTTAAAGACTCCAATCTGAACATCTGCATCTGTGGTGAGAGTGGTACGGGCAAGGAGCTCGTCGCCAGGGCCATTCACCAGGCCGGCAATCGCGGCAAGCGCGGCTTTGTTTCAGAGAATTGCGGCGCCATCTCGGAGACCCTGCTCGAGAGCGAGCTCTTCGGGCATGTAAAGGGCGCCTTCACCGGGGCCGACGAAGATCGTCAGGGCTTGTTCTCCGCGGCGGACAAGGGAGTGCTCTTCCTTGACGAGATCGGCGACATGTCGGAAAACATGCAGCGCAAGCTCCTGCGTACCCTGCAGGAAGGAGTCGTTCGACCGGTCGGCGGACGGGACAGCTTTGCGGTCGATACGCGGGTCATCTGCGCCTCGAATACGGACCTCAAGCACCTGGTGGGAAAAGGCGTCTTTCGAGCGGATCTCTTCTATCGTTTGAATGTGATCAGCATCGAGCTGCCGCCTCTGCGCCAGAGGAGGGCGGACATCCCCCTGCTGGTTAAGCATTTTCTCGACACGATCAGTCGGGAGGAAGGCGTCCGGAGGCGACTCAGCTCGAGCGCCTCGAAGGCTCTGGTCGACTACGGCTGGCCCGGCAATGTTCGTGAGCTCTCGAATGTCCTGCGGAAGGTGCTGCTCACCTCGGAGGATAAGGAGATCGCTCGCAAGGATCTCACTCCCTTCCTGAGCGCTGCAGCTCCCGGCACGGCCTGCCTGGGAGATGGTATCGAGAAGGATACCGATCATCTGGTATTGCGGATCCCGCTGCGCGAGAGCTTCAACGAAATCATTGACGAGTGCGAGCGCCTGGTCCTGCTCAATGCTCTCACCGAGGGCGGCTGGAACAAGTCGCGAGTGACCAGGGCTCTGAGCATTCCCCGCCAGAGTCTCTACAATAAGATCGCTAAATACGATCTCGAGCGCCCCTCCTCCGGAGATGCCAACCAGGATACAGCTGAGGCTTAACAAAGGGGCCACCCTGTTTCCTCAACAGCGCTCGCTTCCCGGTTCAGCCCCGTATACTGCCAACTTGACAGGCTANAATNGGCCGTTTCTGCCTCTTTGCCAGTCTCTNTCGGNNACTTTTCCNGGGCAGTCGNTGCAAAATATTTCTATTTAAGGGTTTACGACATTTTCCTTGGTGAGGCACGGGCTTTGCACTTTGGAAGGGCTGTCTTATTTAGATGCGGCGCTCTGATGGGCGTCTCCTACTGACCAGAGACGGTTGTTTTGATGAGCAGTTCCTTCGTCCGCCTGAAAATATTGTTGGTGGATGACGATGTCGGTTGCCTCAGGAGCCTGGAGAATCTTCTGGAGCTCGATGGGCATGAGATTTCGACTGCGACCCGCGGTCAGGAGGCGGTTGACCTCGCTCGCCAGTTGCGGCGGGAGAAACGTGAACCGGAGCTTTCGATACTGGATTACCACGTTCCGGATCTTACCGGGCTGGAAACATACGAGTTNTTGAGNCAGGAACTGCCGGGCTTGGGAGCGATTTTTGTNACGGGAGATGCGTCGAGCGGGCTGGAAGAGAGAATTCTCGAGGCCGGGGGATTGGCCCTGGTGCGAAAGCCCCTGGACAGCGTGAGGATCCGTGGCGCGGTGAAGACCTTCCAGCGGCGTTGGAGTTCTGACTGCGAAGAGGAATTTCTGGGTTAAAGGTTATTGGATATCAATTTGCCGGCCCNGGAGGGCTGGAAAACAGTAGTTTTCAAGGAGTAGAGCAAAGATGGCGAAACAGAAGAAACAGAAGAAACAGAAGATCAAGCCGCTGAATGACAGGATTATCGTCAGGAGGCTGGAAGCCGTAGNTACGACCGAGGGTGGNATNGTTTTGCCNGATGCGGCCAAGGAAAAGCCCCGCGAGGGCGAGGTTGTCAGTGTTGGAGCCGGCCGGCTTCTCGAATCCGGCGAAAGGGGTCCCATGCAGATCAGTGTCAAGGACCGGGTGATCTTCGGATCGTACGCCGGTGCCGAGGTTAAGTTCGAAGGCGAGGACTTGCTCATCATGAGCGAAGACGACGTTCTCGCGGTCATCGAGTAATTACGAATAAAACAGGTGAATAGCCAGGGCCGAANGATTCGNCCCGCAAGGAGGATTTCGGCATGAGTGCCAAGAAGATTTCATTTGATCAGGAAGCCCGCGAAGCGATTCGCAAGGGAGTCCAGAAACTGGCCCGGGCCGTGAAGGTCACGCTCGGACCCCGTGGGCGGAACGTGATCCTCGAGAAGAGTTTCGGCGCGCCTACCGTCACTAAGGATGGCGTAACCGTCGCCAAGGAGATCGAGCTCGAGGATTCCTACGAGAATATGGGAGCCCAGATGGTCAAGGAGGTTGCCTCCAAGACCAGCGACAATGCCGGTGACGGAACGACTACCGCGACCGTGCTGGCCGAGGCCATCTATGACGAGGGTCTCAAGAACGTAACCGCCGGAGCGAACCCTATCAGCTTACAGCGCGGGATCAACAAGGCTGTCAAGGCGCTCGTCGGAGGTCTCAAGGATCTCTCTATCGAGATCAAGGAAACCGCGGAGATTGCCCAGGTCGGGTCCATCGCCGCGAACAATGATGCCGAGATCGGCACCATGATCGCCGAGGCCATGGAAAAGGTCGGCAAGGATGGCGTGATTACGGTCGAAGAGGGTCAGAGCCTCGAGACCACCGTCTCCCTGCACGAGGGTATGCAGTTCGACAAGGGCTATCTCTCGCCGCATTTCGTCACCAGCACGGAAGACATGACCTGTGAGCTCGAGGATCCGTTTATCCTGATCCATGAGAAGAAGCTCGGCGCGATCAAGGACATTGTTCCATTGCTCGAGAAGGTGGCCCAGGCCGGCAAGCCGATCGTCATCATCGCCGAGGATGTCGAGGGCGAGGCCCTGGCGACGCTGGTCATCAACAAGCTGCGCGGGACCTTCTCCTGCTGTGCCGTCAAGGCGCCCGGCTTTGGCGATCGCCGTAAGGCCATGCTCGAAGACCTTGCCACCCTCACCGGCGGCAGGGCTATCTTCGAGGACCTTGGCGTCGATCTCAGCAATATCCAGGTCACCGACCTCGGTCGCGCCAAGAAGGTCGTGATCGAGAAAGACCAGTGCACGATCATCGAGGGCGCCGGAACGGCTGACGCCATCAAGGGCCGTATCGCCCAGATCAAGAAAGAGCTCGAGAACTCCTCTTCCGACTACGACAAGGAAAAGCTCCAGGAGCGCCTGGCGAAGCTGGTCGGCGGTGTAGCCCAGATTAACGTCGGGGCGGCCACCGAGATCGAGATGAAGGAGAAGAAGGCGCGCGTAGAGGATGCGCTTCACGCCGTTCGCGCGGCGACCGAGGATGGAATCGTTCCCGGCGGCGGAGTCGCCCTGTTGCGCTGCGTCAGCGCGCTCGACGACCTCGAGATCGAGGGAGACACCGAGGAGGCTATCGGTGTCGATATCGTGCGTCGCGCCGTTGAGGCGCCCATTCGCCAGATCGCCGAGAACGCGGGCCTTGACGGCGCCGTGATCTCGGAGCAGGTGAAGAAGGCTAAAGGCAACCAGGGCTTCAACGCGCTCACCAATGAGCATGTCGACATGGTCGAGGCGGGTGTTATCGATCCCGCCAAGGTCACGCGCTCCGCTCTCGAGAATGCCGCGAGTATTGCCGGGCTGCTGCTTACCACCGAGGCCATCATCAGCGAGATAGCTGATGACAGCAAGGAAGCCGCTCCTGGCGGCGGAGGTGGCATGGGCGGCGGCATGTACTGATCCAGCCGATAGCGGGGGACAGGCCGAGCGTCCGTTCCGCGATATCGTCTACCAGGAAAACCGGGTTCGTGTTCCAAGGGATGCGAGCCCGGTTTTTTTGGATACCCCGGAGGTTCTCCTCCCTTCTGGAGGGCCGGTTTGTCGCTTGTCTTCTTCCCGGGGATCGAATGTAATCGACTTTTATTCCCGCCACCAGCCAGCGGCAAAAGATGCGTCTCATCGGCAATAAGAAAAAACTCCTTGGCCAGATAGAGAGCCTGCTCCTAGACCGGGGTGTCGAGGGAGGAACGCTTATCGACATCTTCGCCGGCTCCTCCAGCGTTGGTAAGCATTTCAAGCGCCGGGGCTACAAGGTGCTTGCTAACGACATCCTGCCGTCCTGCTACGCGCAGGCGGTAGCGGCTGTCGAGGTCAGCAGGTGGCCGGCCTACAGGAAATTCTCCGGTCGCTACCGGGACGCTCTCAGCTCGAAGGATTTCATCGAGGGGATGCATGTCCAGGGCGACATCCTGGAGCACGATGATGGGCAGGAATCCCCCCGGCGGGTGGCGAGAAGGCTGCCGCTTGCCCGGGCGGTGCATTATCTCAATACCTGCATCGAGCCGGTGGAGGGACTTGTTTATCGAAATTATTGCCCGGGCGGCGGCGCCGACCGGCGCTATTTTACCGACGAGAATGGTCGGCGGCTTGATGGCATTCTCGGCTTCCTGCGCGAGGGATATCGCGAGGAGCTCTTTACCAGGGGCGAGTTCTATCTCCTGTTGAGCGCGCTGGTCGATGCGGCGGACCGCGTGGCGAACATCTCCGGCACCTATGGGGCCTATCTCAAGAGCTGGCAGGCATCTGCAAAGAAGACCCTCTGGCTGACCTTGCCCGAGGTNATCGAGAGNTCGCAGAGAAACAGGGCCTACAGTGAAGATGCCAACGCCCTGGTCGGAAGACTGAAGGGNGATGTGCTCTACNTCGATCCNCCCTANAACCAGCGCCAGTACGNGGCGAACTATCACGTGCTGGATATCCTCTCCGGCTANCATCTCTACGATGACNTTGGAAAGTTCGAGGCGTCTCTCTACGGGAAGACCGGGCTCAGGCCCTACGATCATCTCAAGTCGGCGTATTGCGTTCGCAGGGGCCGTCGGCGAACGAAAGAAACCAATGGCAGCGGGGCCATAGGCGATGTCTTCTCGGCCATGCTCGATCTCGTGCTGTCGACAAAGGCGCGGAGCGTCTTGGTCAGCTACAACGAGGAGGGGCTGCTCACCCGGGATGAGATCGGGGTGATCCTGGCGCGTTTCTCCGGCTCGCGGGCCTACGACTTCGACAACGATTTTCGAGAGATCAGCTACAAGCGTTTTCGAAGCGATCGAGATCGCGAGGAGAGCGGCGGTGTAGCCGGCCGGAACTACAAGGTTCTCGATGGCCGAGGCAAGGATGAGCTTGCCGAGTGGCTCTTTTTCGCGGCGAGGGAAGGCGCCAGGGTGACCTCGTGANCNCGGCNNAATCTNTCCAGGGTCTGTTGTCTTGCCAATACGCAGGCGCCGGAGTGCGCTGAGAGCCTCGGGAGGCTCGAGGACNGCCTCNGGGAGGGCGGCTACGAGATCGTGGATGAGCCCGGTACGGTCGAAGACGGCGCCCAGGCTCTGCTGGTGCTCGGGGGCGATGGTTTCCTGATGGAGTGCCTGCACCGCTACGATTTNCCCCAGCAGCCCATCTTCGGCGTGAACTTCGGAACAGTCGGTTTNCATATGAATCCCCAGTCCTGCCTGGATGATGTCGTTGAGATTCTGACCTCGGGAAATTACCAGGCAGATGAGCATCCGGTGCTGAGAGTTAACGCCGAGCTTGAAGATGGCCGGCAGGAGGAGCTCTTCGCCTTCAATGACGTCCTGCTCGAGCGGCAGACCCGCCAGAGCGTACGCTTCAGCGTCTTCCTTGATGGAGTNCTCTTCAACAAATTTGCCGGTGATGGTTTCGTGGTGGCGACGGCGGCGGGATCGACCGCCTACAACCTCGCCGCCGGCGGACCCGCGGTACATCCCGANCTGGCGGCNATGGTNGTGACCCCGCTCTATCCGCACCAGGCGGTTCCCTTCAGCTCCGTCCGGTTNTCGCTCGCGGTGCCCCTTGACCGTTCGCTGGTTTTCGTCGCGGAGGATCTGCCCAAGCGNGGTATGCGGCTGGTGGCTGACGGCCGCCCCCTCGATGGAGCNTCCAGGGTNGAGGTGCTNGATTCGGCGAGGCGCATCACCTTGTTGAGGGCTGAGAACATGGGCTTTGCCGAGGTGCTNTCGCGGAAGATCATCGGCGGCTGAGNTGAGNCTGTCTGCGGGGGGAAGATNGCCATCGGTCGGCGCGTGGGTGGTAGGATGGATGCTATGGCCAGGGAAGAAGGCAATGATGATCGTTTCCTGCGAGCTCTNGCTGGGCTTGGCGCAGGCGGGCCGGGGCGTAAAACCCTCTCGGACATTCTCGACTCGGTAATCTCTGATACCGATGCGGAGAGAGCCTTCCTGTTCCTGCTGGGGAAGCCCGGGGGGTTCCATGTTCTCGCGGCCCGCAACAGGGACAGTGAGGATATCCAGGATCCNCTGAGGAGGATGAGCCACTTCGCCATCAGCCGGATGCTCTCCGCGGGAGAGTGCTGGGCCGTCGATGATGCCCGCACNGACCGCCGCTTCCGCACCGAGGATTCGAAGGAGGGATTGAAATCACCNCTCTCTATCAGGATCTGCCCGGTTTTTTCCGGTGNAGAGATCGTTGGCGGAATCTATCTTGACCATCGTTTTGTCATTCTCGACGTTCCCGCCGCGGCAAAGGACCGGCTGCCCGNCTGGGCGNCCCTCTGCGCAGTCGCGATCAGGCTTCGTGAGCAGGAGGCCAGCCTGCGCGGCTCCAGGGCGACAGCCGTCTCCGCCCCGCCGGCGAGGGAGGCCGGGCCAGCTGCGGAGAGCCGGACCGAGTTCGCCCGGGAGCTTGATGATTTCTTCGGCCTGGCCTCGGCGAATCCCGACATGCTGGATCTCTTTGACACGATCAGGGGGGTCAGCGGCTCCAATATTCCTGTCTTGATCTACGGGGAGTCAGGTACGGGCAAGACGATCCTCGCGCGGGCCATCCACCTGGCCTCGTCGCGGGCCGCGGCGCCCTTCGTGACCCTCAGCTGCGGAGCCATTCCAGATACCCTGATCGAGAGCGAGCTTCTAGGGCATGCGAAGGGAGCCTTTACCGGGGCGGAGTCGGAGAGGGAGGGGCTGCTATCCCAGGCGGATGGAGGCACCTTCTTTCTCGACAATATCGAGGATATGAGCATCGATATGCAGACACGCCTGCTGCGTGTGCTGGAGGATGGCAAGGTACGGCCGCTGGGGAGCAAGCGAACCCTGCTGGTTGATATCCGGGTGATCTCGGCCGCCCGGGCGGACCTCGAGCGCCTGGTGAGGAAGGGCGCCTTTCGCCAGGATCTCTACTACAGGATCAAGGGGCTGCAGCTTGATGTCTCTGCGCTGCGGGAACGCTGGGAGGACATACCGGCCCTCGCCGGGCTGCTCTTCTCCCGCCACGATGAGCTGAAGCGCGCGCCGCAATTCGCCGAAGGTGTCGTTGAGCTGCTGGCCAGGTATCACTGGCCGGGAAATGTCCGGGAGCTCGAGAATGAGATGCGCCGCCTGGCCACCCTCGGAATCCATGAAATCTCGATAGATGATGTTTCTCCGGAGCTTGTCGGGCGGGGAGGCCCGGGCCTGGCCGTGGGAGGGGCGCGGGTTTCCCTCAAACGCATCGTCAATGAGGCTGAACGCGAGGCGGTCGAGGCCGCCCTGAAGCGCTTTGGGGGCAACAAGTCTCGATCGGCCCAATGGCTCAGCATCACTCGCAAGGCACTCTATCGCCGCTTGCGCAAATACGGCATCCATTCTTCCCGTGCCGGGTCAGCTGCCGCGGCGGCGGACCGGAACGAGGATGAGCAGGGACCTGCTGAAGAGTCTGGCAGCGGGGGATGAGAGCTCTAGGCGCCTGTGGGCGGCGCGTCTTCTCCTTCGGCCCGGGAATTTTTTGAAGGCGGTGTCCAGTTGGGGGTCGGCGCCTGTCGGCGGGAGACGATCCGAGCTCTCCTGGGCAGGTAGTAGAAGGAGAAGTTTTCGAAGCCGATGATGAAGACCCGGCTCTGTCCGGTTGGGAGGGGTTCTCGATCCATCTTTTTTACCTTGGCCGGTTGAGCGGGGAGGAAGGGGAGGGAGGAGCGAGGCGGCGCGGGGAGGACAGGAGGTTGTCGTATCGGGTCGCGCGGCAGACCAGGCGTAGGTCGGGGAGGGCCTGGTGATCGTGGAATGCGGGGCTTTCGCCGTCTCGCTCCTCTTTGTATTGTCAGCTTCTTTCAACTCGTCACGAATGAAGTCGGCATTCGCTTTCGGTAAGAGACTATTCAATACTCGTGCCGGACCCGGAGTATTTCTCTAAGTATTATCCGTGTAAGGGATAACGAAAAATGAACCGGGCAGAGCCGGGGGCGCGGAGCGTGCCGTATGCGGAACGCCCGCCCAGAACCTTGACGGTTTCAGATCCCGCTGTTTTCAGCGTCGTTTCTTGCGGAACGTGGCCGAATGACAGCGCTTGCAGTTGTTCTTGGGATGGAAGATGGTCTTGTTCTTGATCACGGTACGCCCATTGTGGCAGGCTCCGCAGGCCTTGCCCTCCATGATGTCCTTCATGGTGAACTTGTTGTTGCCGAGCTTGCGCTCGCGCTTGAAGACCTTGTCGTTATGACAATTTTTGCAGGTCGAGCCGGCGTCGAGATGGAGCTGGTGGCTGAAGATCGAGTGCCCGAGCTTCTGCTTGTTCTTCTTCACCTCGAAGATGATGTCTCCCCCATGCTTTTCTTCCTGGGCGTTGACCTGGTGG
>PAOC01000071.1 GCA_002708465.1 Planctomycetota bacterium | reverse complement strand
GATGCTGGCGGAGGCGACGATGCTGGCGGAGGCGACGATGCTGGCGGAGGCGACGATGCTGGTGGCGATGACGACGCTGGCGGCGGCGACGATGCCTTCGGGGCCAATATCGAATAGACCGACCCCCTCTCGATGCTGGTCGGCACAGTTCATCGCGAAGAGTTTTCCGCCTGGGGCGGGACGGCGAAGCCGTGTCTTCATTTCCGCTTGCCGTTGATAAGTTTCTCCCGGCGTGCTTTCTGCTGTGGCGACTTGGTAAGATAAGCGTTCCGACTGAAACACCACCTCGAGGAGCGGCCAATGAAAGCTTGCCTAATTACAGCCCTGCTGTCGGGCCTGTTGATCTCGTCACCTTCATCGGCGGAGACCGGCTGGGGTCGGCTTCGCGTTCCGGGTTTCTGGGAAGCCGAGCACGGCGGAACCATCAAGAGCCACGANGGCTANGCCTGGTACCGTTGTTTTGTGAAGGTNCCCGCGGGCTGGAANGGCGGCGCCCTGTCGCTGAGCCTTGGCCGGATCGATGATTGCGATGAGACCTANTTCAACGGCAANCGAATCGGGGGAATGGGGTCTCTGAAGCCCTACCGGACGGCCTCGGGAATTGACAGGCGCTACGTTGTTTCACCCACNCAGGTAANCTACGGAGGCTACAANCTCATCGCNGTGCGCGTATGGGATGGCGGGGGCGCCGGAGGNATNTCCGCGGGGCCCTTGTCACTGGGAGGGGAAGCCGGGAGCCTGGNGCTCAANGGCANGTGGGAGTTTCGNACCGATGANGATCCCGCCTTCTCGAAATGGCCGCGTGACAAGGCCGGGGCTCAGGACAACGCCGTNGCGGNCAGCTTCCTCCGNGGTGCCGGAAAGGNCTTCGGCAAAGAACCTGATTATTCGCCGCTTGCCGGNACCCGNGCCCTCAAGATGACGGGCGATATGGCCGCTCACGTGGTTGCCGGCGCGGATCGATTTCTCCTGGGCGAGCTGNNCAGGTCGGTTCAACGTCGCGGGAGGTTCTGGAATCGCGATAANAGNTCGCCTGAAAAATACAACGCNTCTATTTCAGCNAACCGCGCCCGCCTGGCGCATATCCTGGGNGTTCGTGATTCCCGGGTGCCGTTTGATGGGCCGGAGCTGATCGCNAGNACNGCTCGTCCGGCGCTGGCGGGTAAGGGAAAGACCTTTGAGGCCTTNGCGGTGCGGTGGCCNGCNTTTGGNGANGTAAACGGAGAGGGNCTGCTNCTGGTNCCNGNCGGAANGCCCGCGGCNGNGCANNTCATCGCNATTCCNGATGCCGGGCAGACNCCTGAGATGATTGCGGGNCTCAGCNAGGGNNTNGANGCCGGNTCNCANTTCGCCCGNCGNCTGGCGGAAAGCGGCTGCGCCGTTCTCATACCGACCATCATCAATCGGGACNTCTCCCNCCGCCGCCTGACCAACCGGGAGTTTCTCTACCGGTCGGCGTTTGAGATGGGGCGNCACCTTGCCGGCTACGAGGTCCAGAAGGTGNTGGCGGCNGTCGACTGGATCGTAAAGGATTCNGGAGANAANGATCCNTCCATCGGNGTGATNGGCTGGGGGGAGGGNGGCTTCCTTGCTCTCTTNGCAGGNGCNCTCGACACCCGCATCGACGCGGTCTGCGTCAGCGGCAGCTTTGATGAGCGNGANGGNGTCTGGCAGGAACCGATCGATCGCAATGTCTTCGGGCTGCTCGAACAATTTGGAGATGCCGAGCTGGCTGCGATGGTCGCGCCCCGCGGCCTGACGGTCGAGGCCGCTCGCGGCCCGCAGGTTGTCGTTCCACCGGGAACCGGCGGCGGCCCCGGGAAGCTTGAGACCCCGGCGCTCGATCGTGTGCGCCGGGAGTTTGCGCGGGCAGGCCGGCTCGTAGAAGGGCTTGAGTCACCCCGCGGATTGAAGCTGGTCCTCAGCGGCGATGGCACCGGCCCCTTCGGCTCCGCCCCGGCCCTGGAGTCGTTCCTTGGGCAGCTTCACCCGGGCCTGGAGCTTGCAGCCGATGCCGGCGGGGCGAGCTCGCGGGCAGCGGTCGATGCGGCCAGCCGTCATGCGCGGCAGATGCACGAGCTCGATCGTCACAACCAGTGGCTCCTTCGCGAGAGCCCCTATGTTCGTAACGAGTTTTTCAGGAAGGTTGACTACAGCTCACTGGAGAAATATGCGCAAACCATCGAGCCCTACCGGGAGTTCTTCTACGATGAGGTGATCGGCCGCTGTGATTACAAGCTTCAGCCTTTCAACGCGAGGAGCCGCAAGAGCCACGAGGGCGCGAACTGGACGGGCTACGAAGTTGTTCTCGATGTCTTCGAGGGAGTGGTCGCCTACGGCCTGCTCTTATTGCCCAAGGATCTGCGTCCCGGTGAACGCCGACCGGTGGTGGTCTGCCAGCACGGGCTCGAGGGGCGGCCCCAATCGGTGATTGGCCAGAGAGACTTCGGTCCCTACAAGGCCTTCGCGGCATCGCTTGCCAATCGCGGCTTCATCACCTTCGCNCCCCAGAATCTCTACATTGGCCANGACCGGTTTCGNACGCTNCAGCGCAAGGCGAACCCGGTCAAGAAGACCCTCTTCTCGATCATCGTGCCGCAGCATCAGCAGATNGTTGACTGGCTGGAGACCCAGCCCTTCGTCGACCCGAAACGAATCGCCTTCTACGGNCTCTCCTACGGNGGCAAGACGGCGATGNGGGTNCCNCCGCTGGTGAAGGAGTACTGCCTGTCGATCTGTTCAGCGGACTTTAACGAGTGGGTGTGGAAGAACGCCTCCACCCGAAGCCGCTANAGCTATGTCTGGACCGGGGAGTACGAGATCTTCGAGTTCGACCTCGGCAGCACCTTCAACTACGCCGAGATGGCGCGCCTGATCGCGCCGCGTCCGTTCATGGTNGAGCGGGGNCATTTCGACGGCGTAGCNCCNGATGAGNCNGTAGCTTACGAATTCGCNAAGGTTCGGTTTNCCTACGCGGCGCGNCTGGGNATTGGCGATCGCTGNGAGCTCGAGTGGTTCGTAGGNCCGCATACCATCAACGGCAAGGGNACCTTCGATTTCCTGCACANGCATCTCGACTGGCCNAAGAAATNAGGGNCGNGCGGACCCGCTCTACTCGANGATCACCTTCGCGCTCGNGCTGCGGCCGAAGGTTTCCGGCTGGTACATCTCCTCGGCTTTCGCCGGCGGNACGACAAAGGNGCCGGGAGTCGTAGCCCGGGCGACGTAGGAATAGGAGTGCACGCCGGCCCAGACCAGCGAGGAGAAGGCCTCTGCCCTGTCGTCACGCAGGTTCTGATGCTGGTACCAGGTTCCCCTCCACCACCAGCCNCCGCGCCGGGGNGNGATNCCNACNGGGGGAGGCGTGGGCTGGCCGCCTGTNACCGCCAGGGCCGGGTTGAGNGGCTCGAGNCCGGCGGGGAGNGGGTCGGTNAGNGCCACGTGGTAGCGNCGCGCGGGAGCGACCATCGTGACCACCGCGCGGACCTTNGCGCCGAGCTTGATNTTCCAGGAGCCGTCCTTCTCGCGTTTGACGTCGCCGGGGTCNTCGATCGCTTCGTAGCGCCGTTGAATGGTGAAGCCATGATCGCTCGGCTCGAGCTCNAGCTTCGCCGGGGCGTANCGNAGNCCGAGGCGGTAGTAGAGCCGNCCCTTNCCCTCCTTGCTGAGGACAAGGTTCTTCTTCTTGTCCAGGTGGGTCATTGGAATCGAGATGTGATGGTAGTCGGTATTGCGGCCCTCGAATTCATGNTGGCCCGCNAAGTNTTTTCCGAGCCAGGCNCGCGCNACGAAGTAGGGCTCGTCGGCCTCGAAGACCTGGAAGTANCGATCGAGGCTCAGGAGCACGAAGGCGTTTTCCTGGGTGTTTCCCCAGCGGCCCTTGACCCGGTGGGCCAGCAGCCCCTTGACCAGTTTGGGCACCAGGTCGCTCTGGGGATTGGTGTTGATCATCGCCTCGAGGATGATGGCATCGGTTCGCCTGGAGGAGTGCAGCAGCAGGTGCGCGCCGTCGGCATAGGAGGTTGTGAACTGGGCTGTCGACGCGGTCTCGACAACAAGCTGGCCGAAGCGTTTGAGGGTTGCCTCGCGCAGCGCCCGTGATTTCGGGTCTCCGGCGAGGACCGTCAGGAGCCATCCGGCAGCTTCCAGCGGCATTTTTTTCTGCGGCGTGTCTCCGAGCAGCAGGCGAGCGGCGGTGAGGGTGTTCCCCCCCGGGTTCTTCTTGCCGGAGAGAGCCTTGGCTACATAGAGGCTGTAGGCCTTGATCGTCGTCCGGCACATCTCGGGGTATTCCTTCGGAATGTGCTTGTCGATGTTCAGCAGGTATTGCTGGGCGCGNCGGACCATGACCTCGGGGACGGTGAAGTCTTTCTGGCGAGCCCGGGCGAGGGCGTGGATCACGTGAACACTGAGGTAGGGATTGGACCGGTACTTCCTGTTCCACCAGCCGAAGCCGCCATCGGGATATTGGAGGCCCTGGAGCTTTTTGATGTCCCGGCCCACCGCGGCGATCAACTCCCTGGCGTCCGGCAGCCCCTCGGCCTTGAAGGCCGCCAGCACATCGCGAAGCGCNGCNGTGGCGAGNACCCGGGAGGCNACCTGCTCGGCGCAGCCNTAGGGNTACNTNGCNAGGTAGAGATACGCATCGGTCAGGGCATGGAGGGTCGTTGAGGAGGTCGTGANCTCGANNCCGCCGAAACCCGGCACCACGTTGGCGGGAGCGGCCACNGCCTGCACGACGGCGTTCTGGCCNGGCTGGGANCCATCGATCTGTCCGTAGNNGGCGAAGGCCTCGGTCGTNGCNGGGGTCCAGACNGGGANCTCGANATCGGCGGCGTCGGAGAGCTTGCCGCTGACNGCGNCGACCTGGAAGCGCGCNGTTCCNGGCAGCACGGCNGCGACGGGAAAACGAACCTCGGCCCGGTCAGAGGCGGGGANGGTGACCNTCCTGCCGGCTCCGTCGAGCAGCTTGATGTTGGCGCCGCGCAGCGCCACCTGGACCTCGATCGGTTTCTCGGTNCGGTTTTGNATGACCACCGGCAGCTCGCAACGGTCGCCGTAGTTCAGGAAGCGGGGGGNGGAGGGTCGNACCATCAGCGGNAGCTCCGCNGTGATGGAGCTNTCNCCGGANCCGAACTGGCGTGAGCCGGCGACNCCNACCGCCATGATGCGATAGCGTGTCAGGCTGTCGGGGAGCTTCAGCTTGACCTGCGCAGTTCCATCTGCATCGGTGGGGAGCTTCGCGGCGAAGAGCGCCAGGGCGCTGAANTNGCTGCGCATGGAGATGGCTTCAGCGCCNCCGCCNTCTTNGTCCGAGGCGCCGAAGGNGGCNGCGTTTNNCNTCAGNCCCNTCTTCGCGGATCTCATTNTCATANCCCNANNCCNGCCGCCAGGGGCTCCCAGNTGCATGGAGTCNGCCATCATCTCNNCCTCNGCGGTNTCCTCTCCCGCCTCCAGCAGCGCCAGCCGCTCAACGAATTCGCGCAGCTGTACGTAGCNGCGGAACCTGTAATCNCGGACCCCATCACCCCGGTTCCTGTAGAAACTCTGCAGTGGGTTGGCGAGCTTGTAGCCGGTGAGCGCGAGAATCGCCTCGTCGACGACCACGACGGCCACCTCCGCGTCTTTAACGGGNTTGTTGTTGGCATCGTGGACCTCCACCTTGACGAAGGTCTCGCCNCCCGGTATGAGCCGGTCCGCTCCCGGGGTCGCCTTGANCGNAAGGGTGCGGGAGTAGGGCGGCACCNTCAGCGCCAGGCGTCCGGAGGCGTAGGCGGGCCGGGCGGGTAATTTTTTATCGGGTTTGCCGCCGGGGCCGATGCGTTTCGCCGAGCCGACCAGGTCGACCTGGACCGAGATCCCGGGGACCATGTCTTCGCGAATGGGGATCTCGATGGTGTGGGTTCCCTTCTCGATCCGTACCCGGCGGGTCTCGACGATTCCCGAGCGCCGCAGCGTGATCACGGCCTCGGCCGGAGAGAAGGGCAGCTGGGCGAGCACCCGGGCGGTTTCTCCCGCCTTGTACTCCTTCTTGTCGGGGATCAGGGTGACCGCCTCCTGCTCGAGCCGGCGGTTTTCCGGACGTTTTTCTCCCGCGACCCAGAGTGTCAGCTGGCTCTGGTTTTTTCTTTTCTTCTCATCGGAGATGACGGCGCGCAGCAGATACGATCCGCCGGGGAGCCCCGCGAAGCGCGCCGGGACGGCCTTCTTCGCCGAGGTCATGTTTTTCCGGGCGGCAATCTCCTCTTTCTGCAGCCACGCGCCTTTTTCCTGGACCCAGCGCTGCCGGATACAGAGGAGCTCGAAGGCCCTTCCCGCGATGAGCTTGCCATCGATGTCGGTGACAATCGACTCAACNTCCAGCGGCTTTCCTTCATCGACGAAGGTCTTCTCGCTGCGGAGCCCGACATAGAGGTCCGCCGGATGCACCAGGAGCGTCGTAGAGGATGCCCAGGTCTGGCGATTCACGTCGCTGACGCTCGCCCTCGCCTCGACGCTGGTGGGGCGTGGCGGGGTGACCGCCTTGAAGTTGATGCCGAGGCGGTGCAGCCCCAGGCCATCGGTCTTCCCGGTAAAGGTCTTGCTTGTCGGGGCGGAGCGGCCGCCGGGGAAGAAGCCGCCGCGATGGTCGCCAAAACGCCACCAGGGAACCCAGGTTCCAAAGACGAAGTCGCCATGGCCGGGTGGGGAGTAGCTGGCNGGCGTCTGGGTGACGACCCAGCTTACCGGGGCATCGGGAAGGGGCCCGCCGGCGTAGTAGGCGGCCGTAACCGTCGCGGTCGCCTGGCCGAGGACGATGTGAGGTCCGGGGCTCTTTTCGGCCGTCACCTCGAATTCCGGGCGGCGGAACTCCTGGACCTGGAACCCGTGTCCGTGTTGTCCCGGGCTGCGGCCGGCGACGCCGAGAAAGGCGAAGGAGACATTGGCGTAGCCGAGATTGACCTCGAGCGGCAGGCGGAACGAGAGATTGAAGCCGCCAAGCTCGCTGAGCTTCAGCTCACCCTTGGCGAGCTCNTTGCNGCGCGGGCCGCGAACCTTGTAGGAGAGNCTGCGCAGNCCCTTCGGCAGCGGCTCCAGGTCGCCGCCGAGGGAGTTGACGACCCTGCGGACCCAGCCCTTGATCCGGACCTCTTCGCCGGGGCGGTACATGCCGCGGTCATCGAAGACATGCCAGGCGTAGGAGTCGGGCTGCGGCCGTGCCTTCCAGCTGCTCTGGCTGCTCCACCAGGAGGTNGTCTCCGGAAGGAAGGCGAGCTCGGCGCCCTTCTTCGCAGTGATCACGCCCGAGCCTGAGTTTTTCTTCGGCAGCTCGAAGCTCACCANCCCGTNTTTGTTCGAGCGNCCCGAGAGTCCGTGNGGGGAGACCTTNACCTCTACCCCTTCAAGGNTNGCNCCATCGGNGAGGGCGCTGGTCCANACCAGGAGCTTGCCGGCATCGACGAAGGCNTCGATAGCGATGGATGCGCGCTGGGCCCAGGCGATGACAGCCGTTCGCAGCTCGGCCTTCTCGTTCTTGCGGATGACGAGGATGACCTGCCCTCCGAGCTCTTCGAAGACGGGCCGCAGGTCAATGGCCGTTTCCGTCAGCTCATCGGGGGCGCCCTTGATGTCGACCTCGCCGGAGTAGAGTTTCTCTCCCGGAGGAACGGCCTTGGAGTTCTTCTTGCGGTACTCCCGCAGGAAGTTGTTGTAGGCGCTCCACTGGTCCGGATTCACCCGGTAGGCATCGAGGTGAACCGTGTCGTGATTGATCGTATAGATCGAGAACTTCGGCGGGCCGGCCGGGTCGGTCACCATCAGGCTGCCGGAGTTGGAGGACAGCCTCTCGGGCGTCTTGCCGTAGGAGAAGGCGAGGGAAACCTCTTTGCCGAGCTCCTGGGAGAAGACGTCCTTGATCGACGGCTTCAGGGTCACGGTATAGGNNGTTCGCGGTCGGGTGCGGCCGCGGATGTAGAGGCTGTTGACCTGGATGATGATCTGCTTCCCGTCAAGCNCGGGTTCGATTTTGACCTGCGAGGGATCAAAGACCTTCGCGTCGATCTGGTTGTTGAAGTAAATAAGCATCGGNTGCCCGGGCGGGCAGTCCTTCTTCTGGTGGTTGTTCCAGTAGCACTGGTGTTCGGTCACCTTCAGGGGGGCGAAGGTGCGGAAGGAGAAGGCCTGCTCCTTGGTTGTCTTCAGCGGGCCCTCGAGAGAGGGCAGNCCCTTGCCCGCCTGGATNTGTACGGTGGCTGAGGTCGGAAAACGCTCAGTTGCGAGGAAGGCTACCCGCCGGTCTTCGGCCGCCGCGGAGAAGATTCTCTTTGCCCGCGCATCAGCGNCGAGCTCGGCCTCGGTAGCCCTTCGCAGCGCATATTTTTTTGCGGCGGTCCGGACGGTAATGTATTCGAGGACCGCATCGGGGTTGATTCGCTGGTCGAAGACCAGGACCATCACCGGGTCGATTCGCTTCGGGCCGCCCTGGGGATGGGCGGAGACGATGGTCGGCGCGGGAGTGCTGAAGGTCCAGGAGACCTTCTTCTTCAGCTTTGCGCCGCCGGCGCTCCTGGTCCCCCCGGGAATCTCCACCTGGTAGATGGAAGCCATGGGGAAGCGGGTCTTCCCTTTCGTCCCCCCGGGCTCGAAGAACAGGGTCTTCGTTCCGACCCATCNCCAGATCCCTTTGACCGGGGGTGTGAGTATGACCGGCAGCTCTCCGCCGGCGAGGGACTCATGCGTATCCAGCGCCACCATCGCCTCGGAGAAGGTCACGCTGAGATGNGATGCCAGGGGCAGGCTTCCNTCCGGCTGGTAGCGCAGCACCTCNANCTCGGGATTCGCGGGAATCTNGANTCCCGGCACCTTCNGCGGCGGCGGGAACACCGACTTGATCTTCGTNCCGGTCACCGGNGGCGGCAGGGTNGAGCTGGGGAAGGCGAATTTNTCTTCTTTNGCCTCGGGCGCCTTCTTTCCCAGGCGCTCGATGACGGCCCGGGTCTCTTTTTCGCCCAGGGGTTTCGAGGCGATCTCTTTCTTTGCCTCTTCCGGGGCGGCCAGCTCGCCGCCTTCAACAAGATCGAGCTCGAGTCCGTCGGGCTTCTTCTTTTTTTCAGCGGATTTCTGTGCCGCGGCATCCAATGCGAAGAGGCCGAGAAGCGTGAAGCTCACGAAAACGCAGAGGAGGACGAGATGATTTCGGGTCCCAGCCCGGGGCTCGCGCCGGTTATTCTGTTTCAACATGCCGTTCCAGTTCCTGGTTCAGGTTTGATTGCAGTCCCTACCCTCTAACAGACTGCGAAAGAAACGGCAAGTTTCAGGAAAAAGGAAACTTTCAGGGAGCCCGGGCCGCAGGCCGGAAACCGACATCGACATCGCCATCCTGGGGCCTGAATTTGCATCTGTAGGAGCTGCGAACGCTGACGGGGGGGCCGAACCAGCCGCCGCCGCGCAGCTGCCGAAAGTCGGCGCCGCCGCTCGAGAAGGGATCTGTTCTGGGCGCCGTCGAGTAGGCGTCGGCATCGTACCAGTCGGCGGTCCATTCGTAGACGTTGCCGGCCTGGTTGTAGAGTCCGAACCAGGAGCGCCCGGCCGGGCGGCTGCAGATGGTGTCGGTGCGGCCGAGGCTGTCGTCGTGGTTGCAGAGCTCAAGGTTGATGTTCTCCGGAGAGTTGAACCGGCCCTCGCCGCCTCCCCAGGGGTAGCGTCCGGGGAGAGCGCCCTGTCCGCGCCAACGCGCCGAGTATTCCCATTGCGCCTCGGTGGGAAGTCCGTAGCTGTGGAAGTCTTCCCAGTCGGCGGAGGTCTCGGCGTTTGCCCAGCGCGAGTAGGCGACCGCATCGAACCAGTCGACCCAGACCACCGGGTGGTCGGCGAAAGCCGGGTTCTCGAAGTAATCGCCGTTGCGAGCCCAGAACAACCCTGCCTCTCCCTCGGGATAGTGACAGCCATCGTAATCCTCTGCGCCCGCGCCGGTGTAGTCCCAGGTGTCGTTGCAGTCCCCGCAGAGAGGGCCGCCGCAGCCGGTGGCCTGGAGAAATCTTCGGTATTGCCGGTTGCTCACCTCGAACTTCGCCAGCAGGAAGGGCTGGGTGATCGTTACGGGGTGTACCGGTAGCTCGTCGCCGCCGAAATCAAAGAAGGTGTCTCCCTGCTCAAAGCGGCCCGCCGGGAGCTTGACCATCAACATCCCGTCACGCAGGCGCAGGTACTCTTCCCGCCCCCGGTCATTCCTTCCGAGCCAGGCAAGGGGGCCTGCCGTTTCGTTTCCGCACCAGGAGGGCTCTTCGCAGCGCGTCTCGCCGGCGCTCTCAGCGGCGGCGCAGGCCGGCCAGGGCGGCGGTGGAGGAGGCCCGTTGCCGAGGAAGCAGAAGTTCGCCAGGTAGACCACGTCGGTGACCGAGCCGCAGACCTGTCCATCTCCATTGGCATCGCAGGCGGCCTCACACGGCGGCGGTGGGCCATCGAGGAAGCATCCCTCGACAAGCCGCACCAGGTCGCTGACCGAGCCGCAAACGCGGCCATCCTGGTTGCAGTCGCCGCGGAGGAAGGCGGGCCGGGAGTTTTCCGTGCGCACCTCGAGCGCGTGCAGCCGATGAAGGGCAGGGGTCTCGGCGCAGGCCGCGGCGACACCGATGAGCAGGCCGCCTGAGCGTTCCAGTGAGACCGGCTCGTCGAAGACAACCCTGGCGCCGTAGCAGTCGTGGTCCGCGGCCGCGATCACCCGCAGGCGCCACTGCTCCAGCAGGGCGGTGACCCTCACGGTGCCGGTGCCGGACGCGGTAGAAAGTACGTCGGGGATGTCCTCACTGACGGCGAGGGAAGGCTCTCGGGCGGGGTCGCTGTCCAGGTTGATCTCGAAGTGGGGTTCGTTCGGCCCGCGCGCGCCATCGCTGCCGAGGTCGATCGCTATCCCCAGAAAAGAGCGCCCCTCCGGTTCGGCGCCGAGGGACTCCCCTCCCTTGAGCGGGGGCTCGTCCCCCGAGCCGGCGAAGATCAGCTGGACCCCGCCGCCAAGAGCTCCCCGCTCCGGCATGGCGCCCGGAACCGAGAGGGAATATTCGAAGTGGACAAGAATCCGCTCGCTGGCCGCCGCCACCGGGCCTCCGGCCCAGGCCGCGCCGAGAGAGTCCGGGCTGTCGTCGGTCAGGGAAACGATGGGGGGCTCGCCGGGCGTGAGGCTCGCGGCGCCCGCGAGGCGGAGCGAGGCCGCGTTGTCTCCGGCCAGCTCAAAATGAATGGTCTCTTCGGAGCGCAGCCCGCCGCTGAGCAGCGGGAGCAGGACGCCGAGGAGCAGCCCGGCTCTCGTTGTCATGTTTTCTTTCAGACCCTGGATCCAGTTACAAGCGAAGAAGCCAGGTGGGCGACTTCCTTACCAATTGTACCGGCTGGATGTCTCCGTACCCATCCTCTGCTTGAAATGAATCAGAACATGGAGTCTCATCTCTGGAGTTTCCCCTTTCGAATATCCCAAGAGAATGTACAGGAGTGAGCTATGCGGGACCTTTCACGCCGTGAGATCCTGAAAACCGCGGCCCTGGCCGCGGCCGCTGCCGGAGCCTCGGCCCCATCGATCAGCAGTGCAGCGGCGCCCGAGTCGCGTACGGGAGCCTACCCGATCAGCCTCAACACCAGCACCCTGCGCGGCCACAAGCTGCCGATCCGCAAGACCATCGAGATTGCCGAGAAGGCGGGCTACGCGGGCATCGAGCCCTGGCCCAACGAGATTGATGATTTTATCAAGTCAGGCGGCAAGCTCGCCGACCTGAAGAAGGAGCTCTCCGACAAGGGCCTCAAGGTCACCGGCGCCATCGCTTTTTTTCGCTGGATGGTCGATGACAAGGAGCAGCGCGCCAGGGCGCTCGAGCAGGCCAAGGCCTTCATGGACAAGCTGGCGCAGATCGGCGGCACCCACATGGCCGCGCCGCCGACCGGCAAGGTCGGAGACGTCAAGCTGCTCGACGCGGCAGAGCGCTACCGCGACCTGCTGGTGGCATCCGAAGATTTCCCGGTGATCCCGGCGGTCGAGGTCTGGGGCTTCCAGAACAACCTCTACCGTCTTGGGCAGTCAGTGCTCGTCGCCCTCGAGGCGCAGCATCCGCGCGCCTGCGTGCTGCCGGACGTCTACCACCTCTACAAGGGCGGCTCAGGCCTTAGCGGCGTGAAGCACCTCGGCGCCAGCCTGATCGGCGGTTTCCATCTCAACGATTACCCGGACATCCCGCGCGAGGAGATCAAGGACCGCGACCGGGTCCACCCCGGTCTCGGCGTGGCGCCGCTCGATCAGTTCTTCAAGGACCTCTGGAGCACCGGCTACCGCGGCGCTCTCTCGATCGAGCTCTTCAACCCCGAGTAC
>PAOC01000106.1 GCA_002708465.1 Planctomycetota bacterium | reverse complement strand
AACATGACCTCATCAGGCTCGATCTTAGAGAACGAGGCCTGGAGTCCCCTGTCCTTTGGAAGGTAGGAAGAGAGCTGCCCCTCGAGGGCGATAAACTTGGCCGAGAGGAGAAAAAAGATCAGCAGTTGGAACACGATGTCGATCATCGGCGTCATGTCCATTTCAGCTTCTTCGATGACTCTCTTGTTCTGTTTGATACGCATATCGGGTCTCTTTCCCCCTAGGGCTGGGTTGTCGCCAGCTTCAACTTGTAGACGCCAGCCTTCTGGCACTGCTCGAAAATGGTCCGTAGATACTCGGATTTCACGTGCTTGTCGTAACGAATCAGGATCTCCAGCTGAGAAAGCTGCACATTGTTTGGACCGACCTCCTTCGTACGGCCGCGGCCGCGCGGCGGAGTACCCGCGTCATAAGCGACCTCCTCTTCCAGCATCGCCCGCAACGTTTTTATGTTAAGGGGCTCGCCGCCCTGGTAGATGATCTCACCCGAGCGAGGCGGAGCACCTTTCACCTGGCTTTGCCTGACGTTCAAGATCAGCACCACAGTATCGGTGTTCGCCTGCTTTTCAGGCTTACCCTCCAGGGAGAATGGAAGAGTGACCTCCTCGATGTTCACCGTGATCTGGGTTGTCAGGATAAAGAACATGATGAGCAGGAAGACGCAGTCGATCATCGGCGTCAAATCCATCTTCGTATCGAAATCATGGACTGTTCTTTTTCTTTTCTTCATGGCTGACTTTCCCAAACGGTCCGAATTCTCTTAAAAGTAATATGCAGACTTGACCAGGCTCACTCAGGCTTGAAACGGCCCATCAGCTCTTCGGACACGCCACCAATCTCGCCGGAAACCGTGATGACCTTGTTGCGGAAATAAACGTAGATCGCGGTCATTGGAATCGCGACACAGAGTCCAAGGAACGTGGTTCCAAGGGCGACGGAGATGTCACCACCGAGCTGCTTCGGATTTGGAGCCGTCGTAGAGCTTGCGATCGTGTTGAACGCGCCGATCATACCCAGGACCGTTCCAAGCAGACCCATCATCGGCGAGAGGTTCGCTATCAGCGAAAGATAGCCGACCTTCTGGTGAAGCTTGGTGGCCTCCATCTCGAGAACCTCGACCATGGTGTCTTCCATAGAGCCGTAGCCGTCTTCGATCTTCGACAGGCCCGCTGCAACGACGGCTGAAAGAATACTGGGGGACGCCTCACAGAGGTGGTAGGCCTCCTCGTACTCTTCGTCCTCGAACAGAGACTCTACGTGCCCGAGCACCTCCGGTGGAACCAGGACGTCGCGACGCAGCTGGAAGGCGAAGGTGATGGCAAGCGCTCCGCCGACAATCGACATCAGGATGATCAGCAAGCCAACGAAGCCGGACTCCATCAGCGCATCGAGAACGGTCTTATCAGTCACCGTCCCGTCCTGGGCAAAAGCCAGGTTACCGATCAACACGAAAGAGCTGAAAGCTAACAGCACAAAGGCACCAAAAAGTACCATTGCACCCGTCCAGGGGCTCTTGTTCAGGTGGGAATTGATACGTCCCGGAAGACGACTATAGCCCTTAAGGGCTGATTTACTAACCATGGCGGTCTCTACTCCTATTGCCATTCACGTTTATTGACTTTAGTTATGAGGTTTCCCTCGTTTCATTAGCGATTATTTGCCCTGCGGTGACCCACCGGGCGCTTAACTTTTTCCTCCCGCACGCCGTCCCCACTCAGTTGCCCTCTCAGTTCGACCAAGTTGCTTGTAAACATCGACGAGTTCATTACAGGAATTCACGTAGATGTCCTTATGATGGCGGTAAAGGACGGCTGCCTTGAGAAGCCAGATCTCTGCCTTCTCGAGATTACCCTTACCTGTAAGTCCCTTGTAACAAACGCCCATCAGGTAGGTCGCCCTGGCCCTCGATTTTCCGTAATCGAGCCCCTGGGTCGTCGAGCCCGTGAAGAAGGTCTTCTCAAGATCACTGATGGCCTTGTCATACTGTTTCTGGGAGACGATAACGTCGATTCTTCCGACCACGGCAGCCACCTTCAAAGAACCTGGCGCCTTGCGGTGATTCGCTACCTCGTTGAACTTGGCCCTCGACTCAACATACTTCTTGGCAAGGAAGAGCCCCTGGGCTTCTCCAAGCTTGGCTCTCAAAACCCACGTCGGACCATANGGAGCAAGCCCCTGGAAGTGTGTTTGNGCGGANTTGCCCCGNCCAAGATCGAGCATGGCCTGGCCGCGGCCGTAGATNGCATGCGGAAGCCAGTAGTCNTTGGTNTCCTTGTTGGCNGCGACAAATTCTTTGAAAACTCCATCNGCCTTGCCCGCCTCGCCCGCGGCGAGNTGGNCCTTGCCCTTGAGATACTGAAGNTCCGCAGCCTGCCANCCCTTCAGCCCCCTGCCGTCGAGTTTGGAAATACTCGAAAGAGCCTTGGCATAATTGCCGCCCGAGATNGCACTGCGTACCGGCNGTAGATAGGCCGATTCACGCTGAATGCTGGCAACCTTGTCGCCTTCCAGCTTGACCGTATTGCCACCCTGCTTGAAGAGCACCTGGTCCCACTTGGCTGAAAGAACGGTAACTCCGTCAATCCGCTTACCGTTGGACTGAACAACCACATCCGCCTTCAAAGAGGATAGGAAGAAGCAGCTCACAACCACCACCAGAGACGCTACCAACGCCCTGGAACCCGAATTCTGTGTCTTGCTGTAGGAATAACTCATTAGTGCTCTTGTCCTTGACTCACGCATCAGCCAGCCTTAATAAATTCCTGGGGATCCTTCCCCATTTGCTTAAGGGCATACTTCCAGTACGTCAGGAATTTCGACCAGAGATCACTCTGCTTCCTGATCCGTCCCTGGTACTCGTTCACAAACTTGTGAATATCGTTATAGGCTTCCTTATTGCCCGCGCGGCCGGCGCTGATTCGCACCTGCTGCAGGCGCAAGGCGATCNCCCAGTAATNCTTGACCAGGTCGGCATCAGGCTTCTTGCCCGGAGCCCGGGTATTGGTAAGNAAATTGTTCAGCAGGTAGAAAGAATGCCCGTAGTATTTTTCTGCCTCCAGGAGCATATCNAGGGGAAGCGCGGCTGGCTTCGGATGGGCCTGCCGGGCAAGCTTGATCGTCGCCCAGCCGAGATCCCTGCAGACAAACGGATCCTCGTAATTGGCTCCCTTGACCTCATATTCCTTCACGTAGCGAGTGAAGATNTCATAGGCACCCTTCCAGTCTTCTCCACTCATGGCAATCTGCCCTTCCATCAGCAGAAGCTCACGACCGAGCTTNTTGGCCCCACCANCGATCTTCTTGGCCTTTTCAACGAAGCGCNTGGCATCGGANACAAGCCCGCCATCNCTCAGNACCTTGACGACCTTCATCACCATATTNAGATCACCCATCTCGGNACTGGCGCTGGAATGTTCAGCATACTGAAGCAGGTAAAGAGCGGCCNTTCGATTTTCNCCAGCCGCATCGGCGGCGTCAGAGAGGACATACGCNGCCGTGGCNACNGACGGCTCNTTGGAGCAGTCTGNGCTCAGAANCCTGTNNTANGTNCCAGCCTCTTTCCACTGCNCANTACGAACCATNGANAGCACCAGGTANCCAAGCCCGGAGCAGCGATAGTANTTGTCTTCGGCNAGGTCGGTAGAAAAGAGCTTGAGNATCTTCACCGCCTCGGCGTANTTTTCGAGATGGTGATACATCTGACCCAGACCGAGCGCGGCAACTCCGCAAGCCCGAAGGTCTTTCTTCTCGAGAGCCTCATCGAGAACAGCCTGGAGTTCCGCGGCATTCTCCTGGAAAGCCTTCAGAATCGCCGCTCTCCCGGCCGCATCATTTCCGGCCATCTCGTATTCTCTTACATAGGTGGAGAGTCCCCTGGCCTGCGCTCGCAGATAATACGAAACCGGCACTCCCTGGTCGTCCTCGGGAATGGCAAGGAACGACTCACGAGCCTTGGCAAAATTGCCCTGCTCCTCGAATTGTCCCGCTTCGGACATCTTCACCTGGAACTTGGTATCACCGAGGCTGAACTGGTCGGCCTTCGCGGTCAACTCCGCGTAGCCGGCATGAGCCGAACCGGACTCTCCCAGAACCCGCTTGGCCTTATCGACCGAGGCCGCGAAGCTCGTTGCCGCCTTGGAACGGAAAATCTTGCTGGCAGCATGATGCTCGGCAAGTTCGGAGAAGGCGACCGCCGCTTCATCAAANCGATCCAGGATAAAGCTCAACTCGCCGATCTCGTTGAGACAAAGCGGGGCGTATTCCTCGACCTCGGAGATGGCAAGCTTGGCCAGCGCGGTCTGAAAAGCCTTCAGAGCTTCTTTAAGCTTGAGCTCACTCTTCAGGCCGATCGCAGCCTGGTAGTAGTCACGTCCGGAAAGCGCAGCGCTGCCGGATGAAGAAACCCTTCCGAGAGCCTTTCGCGCATCGATCACAAACGCACGGTACTTATCTACCTTGGACTCTTTGAAGAGCTTTTCATATTTCGAAATAACAGCGTGAATAACGGCCATCCCCTTGGGCGCGTCCCCTGCGTCAGCAAGCGCGATTCCGTATTCAAGACGCGCGAGAACCGCAAACTGCTGCAGGTCAGCATCGTTTTCAACAACCCCTATAGCCGGAGCGAACGGATCACCCGGAACGGGAGTGGATCGCATGATCGTCTTGAGGATATTCACCGCGACCTCAGGCTTCTTGGCGCCATTGTAGGCCTTCGCTGAAAAGAGGTAGGCCTTGAGACGAATCGTATGGAAAGCCTTGAGAAGCTGAGGCGGATAAGGAGGNCGGGCGAAGGGCTCGATATCGAAGATCAACTCAAGCTCTTCNGCTGAGTCCAGGAAGCGCTCCATTTCGAGCAGGTAGAGTCCCTTCTGGATCTGGGCCTCGTAACGCATGATGTAGAAATCAGCTCTCTCGTTGACGAAAAAATCAGCGAGCTTCAGACCCTTTTCGAGATAGCTGTTGCGGACATCTCCGGCTTCAAGACTCCTGGCATAGACGAGGAGGATATTAATCCTCGCCAGCTCGGCCTGGTAGGAGAGCCGTTTCTTGGTCANTCTTTCGTTACCCTTGGCCGCCTTGGCCTGCTTGANCAGATCNGCNATCAGNCCNTTGAGNGGCTTCTCNACCTTGNTNCGGAAGNCNGCNACGGCCTTTGANNTCAGNGCGTCNGANTTGGCCTTGTCANNCTCGGTGCNNGCNTTNTCNANNNCAGAGAGGACTGNNGCNAAATCAGAACCNATCGTCTCAAGGGAGCCAAGCGAGGCCCGCGGATGGGAAGGCCAGTTCTTCTTGAACTCAGCCAGCGCCTTCAGCGCTTCCTTTCCCTTNCCCTCGGCCTGGAGNATATCAATCAACCGGGAATCGATATCGGCNATCATCTCGGNCTTCGCGCCGCGTGATTGNCGTTTCTCTGAAAGCCATCTGNGAGCGGTATCGAAATACCTGAGCTCNCGGACCAGCGCATCGGCAAACGCGCCATCCTCAGCACCNAGGCCCTGTGCCCNCAGATCAGGATTTGAAAGAACCGATAACATCATGGGTATAACGACTATGAACCAGGCCCGGCCGATGCCGGNCGTGGACACTGTCGACGATAGACGCCGGCAGCCTGGAGAGCCTTGCTTCTCTCTTAGTGAATAATCAGACNCTGAACTCGCAGTCATTCCTTACAGCCACCTTTCCACCAACTTTCCGATTCAGTTACTCCAGATTTCCCAGATCCCNTTGACCTGTCATCAGAAAAACCCGGCTTTTCAGATTCCTGTTCCGAACAGCCTGGCTTCCTCTTCATGAACGACGGTAATGTGGGTATTAATCAATACAAACAGGTTCGAGCGCAGGGCGGCATCCGCATTGCGACCGAAGAAGAGGTTAGCCAGGGGAAGCCTGCGCAACGCGGGCAACCCAATGGAAGCCTCCTGCTTGACCTCACGCTTCAAGCCGCCAAGAAGAACGGTTCCTCCGTCAGGCACGTTCACTGTCGTCTTGATCTTGGTTACAGAAACAATCGGCAACTGCACGGGAACCGTGGTGAATCCTCCGGAGAGGTTCAACAGAGCCTGCGACTCGCCGATCTGTTCGGCCAGCGTCGGCTGGATCTCCAGGACGACGTACTTCCGGTCATAGCTGATCGTCGGCCTGACCTCCAGGATCGAGCCGGTGTTGAGCACGCCAATGACAGGGTTGATAACGGGAATGACACCCGTCTGGTTCACCTCGAGATCCTGGATATACGCCGCCTGGTTAACAACCAGCGTATGGGCCGTCTGGGTGTTGAAGGCGGTTACCCTGGGAGAATTCAACCTGCGAATCTCCTGGTCCTTGGCAACACCGGTCAGCAGAGCCTCGAGGACAAAGCGATCAGGATTGATCGCGTTCACCTGGTAGGTGCCGCCACCGGTACCGGAAAGGTTAAACGGATTGACCTGGGAGCCCAGCGGATTGCTGAGAGCGCCAATGCTGGCCACACGGAGATTCATTTCACCTCCGGCATCCGTAAACTCGTAGCCGGGATTCAGAGCCGTACCATTGCCATCAATATCGGGGATCGTATTGGGCAGGAAGTTGGCCTGGGGGTTTCCAATATTGATTCCAATAGACTCGAGAAAGTTGTCCTGGATATCGAGGAACCGGGATTCAACCGTCACCATCATGCCGGTAGCCTTGCGGAACCGTTCCAGAATNTTGGCGAGCTTGATATGGTTCTGAAGCGTAGTGAGAGCCATGAGCTTGCCGCCGGGGTGGATTCGAATTCCTTCGACCTCTTCCTCCCCCTCGGCGTCTCCACCCGCATTGAGCTCGCGGGCGATGAGACTCAGGAGCTCATCCTTCTCATAGACGTCTCCAGCCGCCTCCTCTTCATCATCACCAAAGGCGATGTCGGCGGCCGCGTCGACATCACTCTGCCCGGCCATTTCCTCGAGAGCGAGGTCATCCGCGGGGAAGTCGGGACGCTTGTCCACAAGATCACTGATCTCGTAAAAGCGCAGGTACTTGGGCTCCTGAAGCTGCTCTTCATCTTCGGCGATCACGACAGCGCCTTCCTTGATGACATAGCCGACTCCGTCACCGGCACTCTTCAGCAAAAAGGCCAGGACATTGCTCAAGGGCAGGTTGTTCAGGGTCTCCAGCTGGACCTCGGTATCACCGATATCCGATGACTGGATAAAGAAGTTGACCCCCGTGAGTCCCTGCAGGTCGCTGAGAGCTTCACGAAGCGGCACGGGTTCTTCCAGTCCGTAGGTGATCGACTGGGCGAGCTTCCTGCGGATCTCCTTCTCAAGGGGCGATTCGAACTTGGCGATCTGTTCCTCGATGGTCACCACCTTGGGAGACAGGCGAATCCACTCGTCCTTGTCAGGATAGCGGAAGATGTCCTGGTAGATCACAGAGGACTCCAGCACGCCGAGCACCGCCTTGCGATAGTTGTCGATATTCGCGCGCAGGAGCATGTCAAGCTGCTGGATGTGATGGTGTTCCCGCGAGAGTCGGTGATGATTCTGAGCATCTTCATCGTGGGGATTCAGGGAGAGGATCTTTTCATAGAGCTCTCCGGCCTTGTCATAATTATGGTTTTNCCTGGCNGCGGTCGCGCGCCGGCGGAGAGCCCGAATATGGTTCTCGATAAAATCGAGAGACTCGGCTTCCTGCTCACGCTTGCTCTGCTGAATCATGCGCAGGAGNGCCTGCTGATCCTCGAAGTCTTTGCGCTTCTTCTCGGATTCGCTCTTGGCGAGTCCCTGCTTGGCACGCGCGAGATAGGCATCGATACCGAGGTCAAAGGGAGAATGGTTGATCCCATCAATCGCCCGGTTGTAGCTATCGATAGCCTTGTCGTATTCGCTATTCTCGGAAAACTGCATGGCACGATTGAGCTGGCGCTCGATCTCATAGCGAAGCATCTGCCTCTGGACTGTGAGCTGCTCACGGATATCCTTGGCGACCACGGGCACCTCACCCCTGCGGTCTCCGCGAAGCATGCGAACCTCATCGAGGAGCTGCTGGGCGGGCTCGTTGGAGGGCCAGAGATTCAGAGCCTGCTGAAGCTTCAGCTCGGCCTCGAACAATTCGCCGAGGGTTCGGTGCTTGCGGGCTTCGCCGACCAGGGAGGTTGAGGCTCCCTGGTTAACCTTGCCCGTCTCGCGCATGCGCTTGATGACATCGCCCGCATTGCCGGGCTCGGACTCCTGTGCCAGGAGCCCTGAACAGGCGACCAGCAGTACGGTAAACGCAGCCCGCGCTAGAGCGCCAGACCGGCGATAGGATCTCTCCCGTAAACCTTCCATTTCAATACCTCGCTCATTTCCATGCTGGCTCTCACGACATCCCCTGAGACTTTCAGGNGCGAATGTTGACATTGGTGATCGTTCAAGCCGATTCATGCTTTTCCTCGTTATTAACTTAATTAACCCGCAGACACCCCGTCTGCAAAGCCGGGTAGTTCAAACCCAAATAAACTAAGATTTTTTGAATCCTCAACTCTAACTCCCTCCGGTCTGAATAAAGACCCGACCGGAAAAAATCAGGCAAGGAATGCCACCGGCAGAACGGCACATCGAGGTAGGTTCCAATCCTGCACCTGCTTAAAGTCTCCAAAGCGAAAAACACCTGGAAACAAGCCCGTCCAAACTACCGAGTTCTCAAAAGCCACCCCGAGAAACACGGTTCTTGTGAAGNGCCTACCGTAGCAGGTTCAAGCGGGCCGCCCGGGAATAGCCCGAACGACAAGCTCGATGATCAGCCTGCNGCATCTAAAAATCCAGTTAAAATCTAAAAATGAGACTGTGAACAACTTCTTCACAATCTTTCGTTTATAACTTCTCCATTAATCGGGCGAATCCCTGTTATTTCTGTAGCTCTCAATTGCACAGGGAAAGATTTATTCGAATTTCGTACGTCTCCTCCCACTCGGACTCTTCTTGGGAGTCTCGCTCGCGGGCTTGGCCTTAGAGCCAGAAGTCTTTTTATTTTCAGCACTTGCTGGCTTAGCCACAGGTTTTTTTACCGCTGGCTTTTTGGAAGACCTGGCCGGAGCGCCCTTTTTCGGCTCTTCCGTTTCCTCAGGCTTATCGGGCACTTCAAAAGCCGCCTCAACCGTATCCCAGGACTCGATGGAAGGCAGGGCCTTGCTCTCTTTCTTGAAAACAAGCCGCTTACCGGTGAGATGATCATCAATCGTCACACCGTGGTATTTGCTGTCCTTCTCGGGAACAATCCTTCGAATTCCAAAACGCGGCTTGCCCTTGTGGGCCTCGCCGAAGGTGTCTCCCTTGCCCCAGGCTTCCTCCGGCGTGCGACTCTTCATGGTCACCTTGGCGCCCTTGGCGTAATCCCAGTAAGTGATCTGCCCAAGCAACTTCGGCTCAATCTGCTCATCTACATAGCGACTGACCTTGAGCGCCAGGTCCATCGGAACGGCAAATTCTGTCGCCAGCTCATTTGAGCTTCTGCTCGCGGCCGTAGCCGCGAGAATCGGCGCAGGAAGACCTTCCTGAACCTGCCCGGGAACCGCCATCGTGCTGAAACGATAGCTGTAGATCTTTCCCGGCTGGATGTCAGCGTCTTCATAAACGAAGTCATTGACCTCCTCAAAGCCTTCAATAGCTTTGAATTCTTCTTCTCCAGCTTTGCGCTCGAGGATGATCTTCTCAATCTCGACATGCTGGTTCTTGGAAGAAAGCTTCCCGGTTACGCGCAGGGAAGAGCTCTTCGTCGCCCCATCACGAACGAGCTCAATGGAAACCACTCCGCCGGGCTCATGGACTGCTACCGGGGCAGGAACATCATTCCACAACCTCAGCGAGGCGGGCTTGTTCTCAGTAATCCAGGAGGCCTTCTCTACGCTGCTGTTAACCGCCCACATGGCGCGCAATTCGCTCGACCACTGCGGGGTCTCCTCAATGAGCGTGGTGTTGGCGTCATTAACCTTCTGTTTCAACTTCTTCAGCTGCTTCTTCACCGAGTCCTCAGTCTCAGAAGCAGTGCTGCTGACAAGGGAGGGAATCGCGAGTAGAACCAGGCTGAGAATGCCGGCGACCACGTATGAAATTACATCGAGTTTTTGTTTCAGTTGTGAATTATCTGACATGACTACCCNTCTTCGTCCTCAATATTCTCGGAATCGTCCTCGCTTCGCTCGACACCCTTCCAATTGAGGGCGACCAACTCCAGGCGAACCTTCACCAGCGGCTCCTGGGCAGCAGGTTCTCCAGCTTTCTCGGCCGCATCTGCGAGGGCGCGAGACTGGAAGGTCTGCTGACGAATGTATTTCGAAAAGTCCTTCACGGAATCCTCGATCTTCCCGAACTCAACGCTCTTGGGCTCGAGAAAGGGCACACGGGGATTCTTGTACAAAACCGCAAGAAGCTCTTTGAGCTTGCNGTACTCCATATGAATGAGAACACTGGCCCCGACCTTGTCGTAGCTGGCCTTGCTCTTGGGNNNNTCGACCNCNNCCTTCTTGCTTCCCCTGCGCGAGGTCCGCTCCTTTTCGACCGGGAANTCGATCGACTGCAGGCCNCCAANACCCAGNTGGTGACAGGCCNCGAAAACCGCCTCGGAGATCCAGTANTGCTTCATNGCCTGGCNCATCTTCGCCTGGCCTTCAGGGCCTGAGATCTCGGTATCCTTCACCATCTCGACGGTGGGANCTTTTTTCTCAAGATCTTCTTCCTCTCCCTCTACNGCCGGGCTGGGAAATTTTTCCCAGTATTTGGCCCTCAGCCCCGTNGTNGNATTCTNGATAGCCGTCTCGTACTGGGCNTAGAACACGGACACNGCGGGNACCTNCGCTTCATCNNCAAAGAAGAGATGGAAAGCATCACACCTGCGGGAAAATACAGAGACNGCCTCTTCAAAGGTCTCCTCCATCTCTGCCTGGGCAGTGGTNATCTTNCTGACATACTCCTTGGTAGGAAGNACCTNGCTCTTGAGCAGCTTGCTCAGCTTTCNNTCAGCCNTGGNCAGCTTCNTGGAATTGGCATCGAGTTCGCCCNTGGGCACAAAGACCAGGAAGTAACCCCCGCCAAGCAGCAGCAACACCACCAGGACAACTCCCGGGACGAATAGATTGTTTTTTAGTTTATCCATGATCTTATTTTCCTGATNACTCCAACCCTACCCCTCTTCAGGGNCCTCCTCGTCTTCCTCANCTCCCTCGCCGGGAGCCTCCTCGGTTTCCAGAGGCCTGGTCACGAGAACCCAGGAGACCTCGACACTGTCGAANGGCCTTCCATCCTGNCCTCCATCCGTACCGGCGTCACGGCCGGAAGGAGAAAAGTAGATCTCAGTGAGGTTAGGCTGAATCGTTCCGATCTGTACCAGGGGACCGCCCNCCTTAGCCGGCTTGATATCAAGCCCCTGGGTCTTCAAAGCCGCCTCAAGAGGCGTCTGGAATTTTTCTTTGATAAAGGCGACCGACTGCTCGGAGCTGTCCTTGCTCTTGACCATCACCCTGACCTTGAATTCATAGGTCGGCTCAGTCGGCGCATCGCTGCCCTTCTTGGAATCCTTGGCCGAAGGATCGTCCAGGCGGCTGAAACGGGCCCAGGGAACCCAGAGCCTGTTGGAAAGAATCTCTTCCATCTGCTCACCAAGGGCGGGAGCCCCATCCTTGACAGCGACGGTAAGCGACGGACTCTTGGAGTTGGGAAAAGTCACCAGGACGGAATCGAGAGCCTGCAACGCGGCGAGCACCCTGCCTCGCAGCTCGACAGATTCCTTCATCTGCNTAAACAGCATGTCAAATTCAACTCGTGACTCTCCGTAGGTCGTCGTGGCGGCGGTGCCTTTTTGCAGGGGTTCCATCTTGGTAACGGCCTCCTGCGTCGTTTCCGCGAAATACTGCGCCGTACTGGTCAGGAGGTACCTGCTGACCAACATAGAAAGCAGGATGATCCCAGCGGCGATAAAGACATGCTTCTGCTTGCGCTTGACCACCTTGGCGATCTTGTCTTCAGCCGGCACGAGGTCGACGCCGCAGGCGGCGTCGCCGAGAATATGCATCGCCGAGCCAAGGGCGGTGGCGAACGCGGGAAGGTTCGCCTGCAGCAGCTTGAGGTTAGCCTCCCGACTCACCCGGTAGTGGCTGATGCCCTGAACCTTCTCAACCGGCATGTTGAGGCTCTCCCGGAGAAAGCGGGGGGCTCCGATGATCTTGGAACCATTGCCAAGAAGATAGAGCTTGGAGAAGTTGCCCTCACCGTGCTGGCTCCTGTAGGCGCCTATCGAACGCTGAACCTCAGCGACGAGCTCTTTCAGCTTCGGCTGAATGATGCTCTGGTAGATCTTGACCGCCTTGTCGGGCTCCCGGGCAAGAGCCAGCTTCAGCTTCTCGGCCTCGGCAAACCCGAGATTGAAGCGCTCCTGGATCGTCCGAGTGATCTCGTTACCCGAATGTGGAACAGCCCGGATCCAGAACCGGTCTCCGTCCATGAGGAGGAGGTCAGTGTGAGAGGCCCCGATATCGAGAATAATCGAAGGCTCATCCAGCGCCAGATCGTGAACAGCGTAGTTCAAGACTCCAAGGTAACCGATGGAGACGGACTCAACAGCGAGCTCGTTGTTGGTGAACTCGAGGAGGAAATCCTCGACATCATTCCTGCGGATCGCGAAGAGGGCGACCTCTCTCTCCTCGCCGGGAAGGTACTCCCGGTCAACGACATGGTAATCCCAGATCACCTCGTCGAGAGGAAACGGAATCTGCTGGGAAGCTTCGTAGCCGACCATCTCATCGACCTTCTTCTGATCGAAGGCCGGCATCTTGATAAACCGGGAAAAAGTCCCCTGCCCGGGGTGCGCTACAACGACAGGATCCTTCACGCTGTTGCGGGCAAGAAAAATTCCAAGAGCTTCGCGCCCCAGGGCGGCCGTATCCTCGCCCCCGTCACCCAACGGATAATCCACCTTGTCGACAGCTACTATCTCAACATTGCCCTGGGATCGTCTGAGCCTGGCAGCCTTCAACGAAGACTTGCCGAGATCAATGCTCCAAACTGTATTGATTGCCATTCCTTGATTCCCTGAATGAGAAACCTATCTCCGGATCATCATCCCGAAGATTAAATCTGACTCCTGCAGGCAAAGACTTCTCGTCAAGCGANTCGCTTGAAAACTCACAGAAGTCATCACGAACAGGCTAAAATTTTGATGTGTTCAGTTCGTAAGAANTCGAGACTACGAAAACCGTTCGGGCAACACCCGAGAGACATGCTCGGTAAATATTCAAACCTGAAGGGGCGAAGCCGCTCCCCCTCTACTAAGTCTAATCAAGAGACCTCAAACGGTCCAAAATTCACCTAACACTTTGTTACCATTGTATTTCGCAAGTCTTTAGATCGTATCACAAGCTCCGATAACAAGTCAATCGCAGTGAAAGTTTCCGTTTATAAATCCTGAATTCAGCCTGATCGCCGTTCAANTCAGCTACTGAAACCAGCCATCCAACAAACAGAACCAAGGCGATCCCGAGCTGGATTCAAAACCAGTAGCCACCAGGCTACTCTCCCATCCAGACCTCGGCCGCCACTCGGCTCGATGCCGTTCCTCCGGCCGCGGCCATCATGCCCGCGCCGGCACATCAATAAAGACAGACCCCGAGACCAGAGAGAAACACGGCCTCAAAAAGCCGAGCCATCTCTCCTGNCACGCACGACCAGGANCCACCTGGAAACCAGGCAACCGCTCCCTGATGGATGCGCTCTCAACGTCTCTGAAAGTTACTTGCTTAAAACTCTTACGGACTTGCCCCGAAGGGGCAAAAGGCGAGTCTACAATTTGATGAAACCGTAAGTCAAGNGGCNAGACCTGCCTTGCGCGANGGCTGGAGAGNTNCCGGNNCAATGCCTGAATCCACCCGCATTTTAAGGCCGGTGTATTCCTAGGCCGGCAGCNGGAGTCCGATGTGAGCCATCAAAGCCTTGATGTCTTCCCAGGCTTTTTTCTTTTCACCCGGACTTCGCAACAGGTACGCCGGATGGTAGGTAACCCGGACGGGAATCCCGGCGTATTCATGAAATTCACCCCGGAGACGACCGACGCTCAGATCAGTGGAAAGCAGCGCCTTGGCCGCCACACCACCGAGGGCACAAATCACCTCCGGCTGGATAACCTTTACCTGGCGCTCCAGATAGGGAAAACAGGCCGCCATTTCCTCTGTTGNCGGATTGCGGTTCTCCGGAGGTCTGCATTTGACGATATTCGCTATGTAGACATCTTCCCGCTCAAGTCCCATAGCCCGCTGAATGATCTTGTCGAGCAGCTTCCCGGCTCGNCCGACAAAGGGTTCACCGGCGAGGTCTTCATCCCGGCCGGGACCTTCCCCAACAAAAAGAATCCTGGCAGATTCGTTTCCAACTCCGAAAACGGTCTGGGTTCGGCCCTCGCACAGACCGCAGAGAGTGCAGTCGGCCACCTCGGTCCGGATGGACTCAAGAGCCGCCTCGCGATCCTCTACCGCCCCGCTCACAGTCGACTGGGTTGGCACAGACGCCCGTGGAGCGGACCCAACCGGCACATCCCAGCCGAAGCCGCGATTNATCTCCAGCCGTTGTCTGAGGAGCCGGGCCGCATCGAGCGCNGGGTTGCCTGAGCCCTCGAGGAAATCTTCAGGTATACCAACCATCTCTCACCACCTNACCCATCTCACCTAAAGCGCGACACCCGAAGCATCGACAGGAACCTCGTCCCAGTGGCCATCGAGACCACCCTCACTGATCTTATCAATTTTTACCCTCTGAAGCGTACCCTGAAAACGCCTGGCAGCTCCAGGCGAAGGCGCGGGGAAGGCGACCTTCAGGTAGCGACCAGCCATCCCCTCGAGCCAGTCATCTCGGCCGCGCGAGGCTCCCTCTACGAGCACATCGAGCTCACGACCAATGAAACGCTCCCTGTACTCNCAATTGAGCTCCCTGTCCACGGCACCAAGCTCACCCGCTCGGCGACGAACCGCGGCAGGATCCACCACTTCTCGCTTCAGAGTCGCCGCCAGGGTGCCTTCCCTCATGCTGAAGGGGAAGACGTGAATCTTGGAAAAACCGAACTCGCGACATCTCTCGATCGTCTCGCTGAAATCATCTTCGGTCTCGCCCGGATGCCCCACGATCACGTCGGTGGTGATGGACGGATCGTCAAAGCGCTCCGTGAGCTCTTCAACTGCAAGCCTGAAATCGCGGATCGTATAGCCTCGCCGCATGACCTCGAGCACCTTGTCGGAGCCGGCCTGCAGAGGAATGTGCCAATGCCTGCAAAAGACAGGATCCTCCAACAGGTCGATCAATTGCGGAGTGAAGGCTCTCGCTCCCAGCGAGCTCAATCGAACTCGTCGCAGGCCTTCAACCTCCCCGATCCGTCGGAGCAGGTCAACCAGGTCCAGCGATGGCTCGAGCTCCAGCCCATAGTCCTGCAGGTGAACACCGGAAACCACCACCTCGATATAGCCGTTGTCCACCAGTCTCCGAATCTCGTCGATGACGGCATCCGGATCACGGCTCTTCGAAAGACCACGCAGAAAAGGAATGATGCAGAAGCTGCAATAGTTGTTGCAGCCATCCTGGACCTTGACCGTCGCCCGGGTACGATCTCCAAAACCTGATATGTTCAGCTCGAAGATGTCGCGCATCTCNGCGGGGATCTCCTCGCCGGGGTTCCAGCAACCATCGAGGAAGCTCGCCACCATCGGCTTCTCTTCGTTTCCCCCCAGGAGGGCCACCTGGGGAATCTTACTGAAGGACTCTTTCTCCTGGTCGCTGGAACAGCCCACCACCACGATCCGGGCCTCCGGATTGGTACGCGCCGCGCGCTGGATATACTTACGGCTCTTGGCACCGCTTTGCGCAGTAACCGAGCAGGTGTTCACGACATATACATCCGCCGGGGTCGATGCCCTGACCTCCTCATAGCCAAGCTCGAGCACCTCACGGCGAATCGCCTCGGTCTCGTACTGGTTGATCTTGCAACCAAGCGTAATAAAAGCGGCGGTTTTGGATTCCATAGCCGGTAGATGGTCTCCGGCGAGCTATCCCAGTCAAGCGCTTTCTGAGGCGGAAAAAACCCTGATAACATCAGGAGGAGAACTTGCCCCGCAACGCAGCTTCCACCCCGGGCGTTACAAAGGCCTCCAGCCGCCCTCCACCCGCGGCGATTTCCCGGACGAGGCTGGATGAAATGAACGATGTTTCCGCGCCAGCCGGCAGAAAAACCGTCTCGATCTCAGCATCTCCGCAGCGACGGTTCGAATGCGCCATGGGCAGCTCGTACGCCGCGTCGGCGGCTGAGCGCAGACCGCGCACGATCCATTCCGCCTCGACCTCAACGGCAAGCCGGGCGGTCAGTCCCTCGAAAGAGCTGAATTCGAGAACGCCGGCGCCGGTGAGCCCGGCGGTCTCAGACCGAAGAAGCTCAATCCTCTCCTCGGGGGTGAAGAGGGNCTTCTTCTCCGGATTGGACAAAACCGCGATGTGAAGCGTACCAAAGAGTCCCCGGGCTCTCTCGATAACATCGAGATGTCCACGCGTCACCGGGTCGAAGCTCCCGGGNTANATCGCTTTTGATTTTTCCGTCATTTGATTCTCTACCATCTCGACCAGGAACGAGGGCCGCCTCCGGAGAAACCGACCGGGCGGAAGTTAACCGAAAAAGTCTGGTTGTCATCTTCACCCGCATCGAAGGAATACTCAAAGAACAAAGCGTATCGATGAAAAACACGGCCGATGGTCAGGCTGAACTCAGAATNNTTTTCACTCTGGATATTCCGCGCCCAGTAGAGCTGCGCCCGCCACTTCTCATGCGGATAGAACGACAGCAGGCCATAGACGAAGTTGCTGTCCGGATTGGCCGCANCGAGAGAGTTGGCGCTCACGTCCCCCAGTGTCGCCGAGAGCAGGCCGGGAACGACCTCGGACCTGACTGAATTGTCCATACGCTCATCGCTGAATCCATCGTTCGGATCCAGGGCTATCCAGGAGCGGAAAGAGAGCGAGTCACTCGCGCGCAGGGTGTGATCAAGGACGAGCAACGAGAGGTCATCTCCCTCGTTGTCCCTCTCTGCATCCGGATAGAAGACCAGGCTGACCTCGCTATCGAGAAGATGATGCCTCTGGAACGAAGACGGCTTGAGAGCTGTGTTGCGCCTGCCCAGCAGGGGACGCTCTGTTGCCGCCCCTCCCTCGCCTTCGACTCTCGTCACCAATGCCTGCCTGAGAGACAGGGAGAATTTCTGGGTCACATCGAAAGCGTCGACAGCATCCACCTCAAAGGTCTCCTCAGGAGAGAGATCGCTGGAAAAGATGTTGAGGTAGGAGACCTCGGGAACCAGCAGATGCTTGAAGCCCTGGACCCCGAAGAGATCCTGGAGCAGTCCTCGAGAATTCATCGGAAAGGTTCGTGACCACTGCTGGCTGATGCTCAGGCCGGAACCGAAGGCCGCCCGATCGGTAAAATCACGCGCCGGATCGAGCACCTTCTCGTAGCCGGTGTAGCGGGCAAAAGCAAAGGGGCGAACGGCCAGGTAGGGATTGAGCCCGGTGACCGGATAGGACCAGGTGTTGGCCAGGTCGAGCCGGCCATGCCTGGGAGTGTCGCCTCCGGCCATGGCGGAACGCCCGCGGAGATTGGTGATTCCGGCCTCCAGGTCCAGATAGAGGCCAGAATCGAAGACCGGCTGCTGATACCAGCTAAGCTTCAGCTCGGGGAGCCTCTCGATCGTCTCATCGAAATCATTGACCTGGTATTTGTAGAGCGCGCTCAGGTTCAGGTTGTCGCCGACATTTTTCCTCCACGAGACAAGGCTCTCCTGCTCCTTCTCCTGCTTGGCCACTCTCTCGAAATATTCATTCAGAAAGTTCTGGTCCGACTGGTCCGAATACTCGACATCCAGGGTGCCAAGCCCGGAGAGTTCATGGCGATGAGCCAGGGAACCCCAATAACGGCCGGGTTCGGGCGGAGCGAAGCCGCCGGCGGAACGATCGACCCCATCATCGTGAATCGAAAAATAACGGCCGGTCCCATAGTAGCCCATGCCGATGACCGGCAGCTGCCAGGGCTGCCGGCTTCCCGACTGCCTGCCGTACTCGGCAACCGGCCCCCANCCCAGGCCGCGCTTCGCCATGTGGGTGGTCTCGAATCCAACCCTCGAATTCTCCACCACCCGCCGCAGGCTCGGAATCGACTCGAGAGGAAGCTGGTCCAGGAAGAAGTTCAGGTTCCACTCCGCGGAGCTGAAGAATCCAAACTTGGAGGAGCTGCCGAGATCGATGGATCGCAGGGGAAGNTAATCCTGCCAACGGGTATCCCAGCGCGTGAGAGGCAGCGGGAGGATCTCCCGGCCAAGCACCTCGAGCCGGGCTCCGCTGAGGACTACCTCGTAATGGCCCTGGTTCTCAGGAATCATTCCGGCTGCGGTATCTACCGGCTGGATGTCGGCGCTGTCCGCGGCCAGCGCGATATGAGGCTCGGCGTAGTCGCAGTTGCTCAGCCTGATATCTTCGCCTGAGAAGTTCGCGAAATTCCGCGTACGCAGAACCCCAATGGAAAGTATGACCTCCGCCCCGGCGGCTGCATCCCGCCCCCCTACAGGAGAGGTCCCCCGCAGGTCGCGCAGCTCGAGGCTGTTCATGATCCCCTTCAGGCCGGCGGTTGAGCTCCTGATCCGGGCCTCCCTGATCACCCCCTCGCCCCGGCGGTGGTCATAGTAGACCGAGGCCGCCTCGATGGTGCTGCCTTGCGCGGACAGGTCAAGGCGCACATTCCCATCAGCGTAAAAATAGAACTGGAGCTCATCCTCTTCTTCGGAATCCTCGGANGCCGAAGCATCCTTGCCCTTGAAGACACCGAGCCCGTGAATGTAGAGCCNGTCGCACAGCAGGCGAACACGGTTGGAGCCTATGGTGATCTCACGCTTCACATTCCCGAGAATGTAGCGGGAAACATCCCCTGTCTTCTGGTTGATATAGGTCTTTGTCCCGCTATCGGCCGCGCCGGAAAAATCCGTCAGCTGCGGCCAGACCTCATCCAGAAGGGTCGAATCATCTTGCGCCCGCAAGGGACACACGAAGAGAACCGCAGCCAGGAATAGCGGCTGAACGGCTGTGAACGATAAGCTGAAGGATCCTGGTCTCAGCTTGAATCTCCTGCTGGCTCCTCAATCAGTTGGGGCATAGTCTTATGACCTCGGGCAGATTATACTCTTGTTAGGTAAAAGAAAAAGTACGATAGGCTCCTGGCTGCAAGGACTCTTTATTCTCTCAGGAGCCGAAATTGGCCGCTGCGGCAGGCTTCTTGCAATATGTCCCATGGGTCAAGTAGGCGAAAAACCAGGATCCTAAGCTTACATTGAAGGAATATAAGTTGTTTATTTGTAATATGTTAAAGATCTTGAGCCGGGTTTCAGACTGCGCAGGAAGCGGAATCCGAAATACGGCGGCTATGGCCTTTCTCACCCTCTTGGTTTGCTCCTGCGTAAAGCAGAATACGCCTGTTGAGCCCAAAGAAGACGAAATCGGCCGTGCAACGGAGGCAGGAGGCAATGCCGCACCAGGAATTGACACTTCCACACCAAATACCGCCTCGAATGGAAGCAAGGAACCTGATGACCCGGCAGAGAGTTGCGAATCCTACCTGAAAAAAATCACCCCGATATACCAGAGCATTCCTGAAGATCTCAGAGCCCTGAAACCAGCCCAGGCTGATCAGCTCGCCAATAATATCGAGAAGGCCATCGTCGATTGCGAAAAGTACCTCTCTAACTGCGCGTACGGTCCCATCTCAACCGAGCTTCGTTTCTATCAGTCAAAATTCCTCCAGCTCATCAGCTCGCGTGTTCGAACACAGGTCATCAATGACATGTCGAAAGACGGAGCCAGGTTCACCACCGAAGATCTCGACAGAAAAATGGCCCCCTTTTATAAGCGGGTGATTGGTCATGCGAGCATGGCTGTCGACGGCCTCAAGAACTCATCCGAACTGAAGCCCTCCGCGATCGAGATCTGCGCATGGGCTCATACGAACCTGAAGGAGCCCCGGAAAGCCAGGGACGATTACCTCAACTATCTCAAGACCTACCCCAGCAGCCCCCGCAGCCCTGTGCTGACCGCCGCCCTCGGACGGGTTCTCTCGGATCTCGAGGAATACGACGCGGGCGTCAAGCTGGTCGAAGAAAAGATGGCGACTGCGCAAGCGCGGAAAAGCCCTGACTTCCCCACCCTCGGCGAGACCCGGTGGAAGCTCTACGAAGCCAAGGGCGACTGCGCGGGTCTCCTGCGTTCGGCTGAGAGCGTGCTCCAGGACTACCCGGCACGAGCCAGGAGCGATCAATATTCCCTCAAAACAAAAGAAGCGTACTCGCGTTACCTTGCCTTCAATGGCTTCCGCAAGGGCTACTCCCTGATGGCCCTGGGCCGGATGGACGAGGCCCGGGATGCCTTTGACTCGCACGTCACGGAAATCAACAAGCTGCAGGCAGCCCTCGAGAAAAGAGGGCGCGCCCTGAAACCGGCCATCAACATCTACCGCCAACGCTCGGAAAACGCCCTGGGCTTCATCAAGAAGATCGCCCTGCGTCCGGCCCCGGCTGATTTCGAGCTTGGAGAAATGTGGGTTACGCAGAAGCGCACCCGGCTTAAAGAATCAACCGGCAAGGTTGTCGGGCTCATCTTCCGCGGCGCTGAAGACACCCGCTCTGCGACCTTCCTGGCTAACATTGGAGAATTTGCCGAGGCCAACGATGAAATGGAGATGGTGGCGGTTCACTTCTTCAAGAGCGCGAAAAACATAGACGAACAGCTCGAAAGCCTGCGACAGGAGCTCGCTGGAACAGGCTATACCGGGGCGGCGGGGTTTGATCCGGACCTCACCGGCAGGAAGCTTTTCCGCTCCTGGGGAGTTTTTGTCGGCAGCGCCACGTTCCTCATTATTGACAAGCAGGGGCGTCCCGTCTGGTTCCAGCAGGACCCGCGGACCAGGGACACCAACCTGGTCAAATCCATCCTGCTCAGGGTTGTCGAATCAGAGTAATTCTCTGCGAAACCCTCGCCGGGGTCTCATAATCACCACGCCGCCGCCCCCGCAAACACCGCCCGAGCCCCTCTCTCCAGATGGCCCAGGCCCCCAATCGGCAGCTCATTTATCCAGAGCGAAACCTTCCTGAACAGGGGAATATCACTTCTGTTCAACCCGGCGCGATTCCCTCGGGGATTGAGGCTGGACTGGCATTCGCTTTTGGAACATCGCTCTCAGCCTGCTCGGTACAGGCCAGCCTTGCGGCCGCCGCCCTCATCTCCCTGAATTACGGCGGCTGGATTGCGACCCGCCGGCTTCTCAAGCCCCGGCTGGCTCGTCCCGCAAAAAAGAAAATCGCGTGGCTCTACCTCATCTGCGGACTTGGGTGGTTTAGCCATGAATCGGCTCAGACCCCCTGGATAAAAACCCGCACCCAGGCAACCCATGTTTTACGACAGAAAGCTCTCCCTGGAACCGTCAGGGGCACCGTTTCGGACCTGCCAATATTGCGCCCTCAACGGTTCCCCAGCGATAGCGGGGGCTCCATGTATGCCGAATTCAAATTGAAGACTTCTACCCCCGGACAACTCTACCTCGTTCGGGCCGGGATAAAAGGAGACCGGCTTCCGGCCGGGCTCAGGCCGGGCGTCTCGGTCGAGGTCCAAGGAAAGATCTACCCTCGGTTTTCTCCATGCGCCCCAGCCCGAAAAAATACACCGGCTGCCATCATCCAGTCATTGCCTGGTTCGCTCACCTTCCATCAGGAGCCGCCCTCTCGGCCCTCCCTGGGACTGCGTATTCGCTGGCCTGTTGTGAACCTCATCAGAAAACTGTATTCGGATCAAGAGCAGGGGCTCTTCTGTGCTCTGATCACAGGCGAAAAACGATTGCTGGACCAGGAGCTGAGCCGCCTCTTTGTCGAAACGGGAACGGCCCATTTCCTCGCCATCAGCGGACTGCACGTTGGCCTCATCATGGCATTCGCAATGCGAATACCCTTTCCGCAGAAGGGAAAAACCATACTGCGTCTTATGGTGCTTGGCCTTTTCGTCCTTCTCAGCGGCGCCAACACCCCGGTGTTGCGAGCCGCGATAATGATCGGGCTGCACCTGCTTCTGCAGGCGGCGGGTAGATTGCCGCGAGCCCTCGACACGCTTGGATGGACACTCCTCGCCCTGCTCGTCACTGAGCCCTTGAGCATCAGCGAACCCGGCTTTCAGCTATCCTTTATCGCGACCATCGCCATCCTGGGCTGGAGCTCGATGCGAGCAAATGACTTACGCGAAAGAAGTCGCCTGCTGATCCCTCCAAAGCCGGCGGGCGCTTATTCAAGGTTGGGTTCAGCTCTCTTCTCCCATATTAAAGACAGTCTCTGGGTTGCGGTAATATCCACAGCCGTGACCGCGCCCCTGATCGCGACGCATTTCCACCGGGTCCATCCGGCTGCCCCCCTGCTTTCCGTCTGTCTCTACCCGCTGATAGCTGTGAGCCTGCTGCTCGGCCTTTCCAGCATCCTCCTGGGATTCATCTGGATAGAGGCCGGCTTCCTGGCTGCGGATGCAGCAACCGTATTTGCGCGGATGTTGAATGGCCTGCTTGTTTTTTCACGAAACATCCCGGGACATTGCTTCAACCTGCCTCCGCCGGGATTCACCACGGTCTCTATCTTCTACCTTCTGCTTGGCGCGGGAATATCAAAGAAAACACGAGGAGCCGCCCTGCTGTTGTCCATCCTGATCCTCCCCGTCGCCCTCATTTTGAGCCTGACCGCCGGTAACGAAAATAACCCGAGACTGATCCACCTTGATGCTGGAGCGGGGTCGGCCGCGTTGCTGGAGCTCCCCGGGAGCAAGAGAGCATTCCTGATTGATGCCTGCGGAAAAACCCGGACGGGAAGCTGGCGTCTCGCGCGCTCACTTCTCGACAAAGGCCATCGACGAATTGATGGAATCATCCTGACCCATCCGCATGTCGACCATGCCGGAGCGCTGCCCGTACTTACGAGATCACTGGATGTCGGAGAAGTATTCTGCTCGGAACATTTCGAGCGGGAAGAATACGGCGAAAAGCTTCTCGCCGATGCGCGAAAAAAAGGAGTCCTCGTCAGCAAGGTTCGAAGAGGACAGCTGTTGCGCCTGCCCGGACCGGAAGATATCGTTCTGCGCATTATCTACCCGGATCAGACTGAAAACCTGCCCCTGGTTCAACATGCCAACGAGATGTCCCTCTCTTTCTTCATCGAAATCGGACAAAAACGGATCCTCTGCCTTGGCGACCTTGAAGAAGACGGACTGGCCAGGCTTTTTGAAACAGGAGAAGATCTCAATTCCGAGATCCTCATCCTCCCCCACCATGGAAGAAGTAACCGTCTCTATGACACCTTGCTGGAAAAGGTCTCCCCCACGACCGTGGTAGTTTCCGGGGACGGTCAAGGACAAGCCGAAGAGACGCTGCTCCGGATTGAACGTTCGGGCATCAAAACCTACGCCACCTGGCGAGGCGGCAGCATTCAAAATGAATGGAATACCGCCGGTATTAAAACGAGCTATGTAGACAGATGATCAGTCCGCCGGGCTGTCGGATTGAATTTTTCGACCTGTATCGGCTGCGTGCCGCACGAGCTTTCTCACAAGCAGCTTGTGGGTGGCGATCGCCCAACTCGAGGCGACTCTCTGCAGGGTGGTCAGGATGACGTAGCAGAGGGTCACCCAGAATATAACCGTGGAAGAAATCCCGTCGAGATACGCATAAACCAGCAGCGCGCCTGCAACCGCCCCAACCAGGAGGTGCGACAGCACCCCTCCGCGGCCGGATTCGGCAGCGCCGGCCTTCTCCATGAGAATCTTCTCCAGCTGACTGAATTTCACCTGGTCCATTCTTTTTACCTCTCGGGATGAGCTTATCCGTGGGTGGCGGCAGTCCTGAATAGCCCGGAAATATTTCGTTTAAAGGGCGGCTCCAGGAGACCCTGCTCGGTAATAAAACCCGTCACGTACCGAGCCGGCGTAACGTCGAAGGCCGGGTTGTATACATCGACCCCGGGAGGAACCGTCTTCCTGCCGAATCCCGCCGTAACCTCAAGGTTCGATCGCTGCTCGATGGGGATGCCGGCTCCGCTGGCGGTGTGCGGATCAAAGGTCGAGCTGGGAGCCGCAACGTAAAAAGGTATGTCATGCTCGCGCGCAAGCACCGCGACGCCGTAGGTTCCGATCTTATTCGCCACATCTCCATTGGATGCGATCCGATCGGCACCGACGACCACGCATTGGACCTGCCCGGCGCCCATCAACGAGGCGGCCGCGTTATCGCATGCTACCGTGACATCGACCCCCGCCCTGCGAAGCTCCCAGCTTGTCAGCCTGGCCCCCTGCAGCAGCGGACGGGTTTCATCAGCGAAAACCCTGATCTTCTTTCCTTTTTCTACGGCGCTGTAAATCACCGCGAGCGCCGTACCCATGCCGCCGGTCGCCAGGGCGCCCGCGTTGCAATGCGTCAGTACGCTCCAGCCGCTTCGAAGCAGCTTCTGGCCATGGCGCCCGATCGCCCGGCAGAGACGCTGGTCCTCCTCGTGAATCTCGATCGCCTCATCGAGAAGACCTCGCAGAAGCTCCGGAAAAGAAGCGCCCTCGGCCTCCAGGGCCTCGGCACGAGCCTCCATCCGGTCAAGCGCCCAGAAGAGGTTGACCGCGGTCGGCCTGGACCCTGCCAGGCGTTTCTTGACTCTCGCAAAGCTTCTCCTGGCACCGGCGGCGGAAGTGGGCGCCGCATCTCTCAGACCGAGGACCACCCCATAGGCCGCCGCGACTCCGATCGCCGGAGCTCCGCGCACCGCCAGGCGGCGAATGGCATCGATAACCACGGAGAGCTCACGAATACGAAGGTATTTCACCCTGGCGGGAAGGAGCGTCTGGTCGAGCAGGGAGAGATAGCCTCCAGGACCGCCAACCCATCTCAGCGTAAGCATATGACCCGCGGCATCCGCGCGGGCGGCACGAGCCGTCCGAGAAGATGAAGGACTCATGAGAGCCCTTCGCTCTCCAGACGTTCACGGGCCCTGGCATCCTTGGCCTCTACCTGCTCAACAAGGCGGCCCTTATACGCCGTCATCGCCTCGGCGAGACGGTCATCGGAAAGCGCCAGCATCTGGACCGCCAGGATCGCCGCGTTCTGCGCTCCGTTGACAGCAACGGTCGCGACCGGAACGCCGGGAGGCATCTGAACAGTCGAATAGAGCGCATCGACTCCATGCAGGGCGCCATTCTCGATTGGAACCCCGATCACCGGGAGGGTTGTCTTAGCGGCAAGAGCTCCGGCAAGATGCGCCGCGCCCCCCGCCCCGCCAATGATTACCCGGAAGCCCTCATCTCGGGCCGAGGCCGCCAGGCCGAGCGCTTTTTCAGGCGACCGGTGAACCGAACACACGCACACCTGGTAGCCTACCTCGAATTCTTTCAGGCACTTGAGCGCACCTGTCATGATATCAAGATCTGAATCGCTCCCCATCAGGATCAGGACTCGCTTATCCATCTCTACCTCGCCTCAAGCTGTTTAGTTTTATTTTACGTGAGAAAACCGACGAACGCTGTCAGCTCCAATCCCGGCCGGTCAACAACTCGAATATCTCGCGATACTTCGTGGTTGTATGGCCTGTCACCTCGTCCGGAAGCTTTGGAGCCGGCGGAGCCTTGTCCCAGTCGGTCGACAGGAGATGGTCCCGTACGTATTGCTTGTCAAAGGATGGTTGCGACTTGCCGGGCTCATAGAGATCCATGGGCCAGAACCTGGAGGAGTCCGGAGTGAGAACCTCATCTGCGAGAACAAGCTCGCCTGTCGACGGACGCACGCCCCACTCGAACTTGGTATCAGCAATGATGATCCCGCGGGTGCGAGCGTATTCAGCGGCCTTGAAGTAGACCTCCAGGCTCTTCGCCTTCATCTCGTCCGCCCGCTCCTGGCCAAGGATCTCAACCATGGTCTCGAACGGAATATTCTCATCGTGTCCCTCTTCCTCCTTGGTCGATGGAGTGAAGATCGGCTCGGGAAGCTGGCTGGAGTTGACCAGTCCA
>PAOC01000105.1 GCA_002708465.1 Planctomycetota bacterium | reverse complement strand
GGCTGGTAAGTGAACACGGCCTTCAGGCCCTCTGCAGGGCCCTCTTTAATAGCAACGAGTTTGTCTTTATTCCCTGAAGAACGGCAGCCATGACAGAAAAACAGGAAAATAACAGTCTCGACAGGAGAAGCTTCCTGGGAAACATGGGCTCTGGCCTGGGCGGGATCGCGCTGGCCCAGCTGCTCAACTCCCAGGGCCTGCTGGGTTCGGAGGACACCGCCAAGGCAACCCCCGACAGGAAGCCGATCCGACCGGAGATAGATCCCCGGCGGCCCTTTGCCAGGCGAGAGCCTCATTTCAAACCCCGCGCTCGCAACGTGCTCGTGATTTTCTGCGCGGGAGGCTGCAGCCATCTCGACACCTTCGACTACAAGCCCGAGCTGGTTAAGAGGCACGGCAAGCCGATGCCGGGCGGCAAGGTGGTCACCTTCCAGGGAGAGCAGGGAGATCTCATCAAGAGCCCGTGGGAGTTCAAGCCTCGCGGCAAGTCCCGCAAGATGGTCTCAGAGCTCGTCCCTCATCTCGGTGAGCTGGCCGATGAGATGTGTTTCATCCATTCGATGACGAGTAAGACGAATACGCACGGCCCCGGGGAAAACTTCATGTCGACCGGCTACACCCTCGACGGGTTCCCATCGATGGGCTCCTGGCTCACCTACGCCCTTGGCACGTCGAACGCCGACCTGCCAGCCTATGTAGCCATCCCTGACCCGCGCGGCACCCCCCAGTCAAGCGTCAACAACTGGGGGCCGGGTTTCCTGCCGGCGGCATTCCAGGGAGTCGACTTCAACTCATCCAAGCCGATCCGGAATCTGCAGCGGCCGGCAGGAATCAGCGACAGCTCCGACAAGGCGACCCTCGACTTCCTGCAGGGCCTGAACAAACGCCATCAGCGACGATTCCCGGGCGACAGCGAGTTGGCAGCGCGTATCTCGAGCTATGAGCTCGCCGCGAGAATGCAGCTCAGTGTCCCGGAAGTCAGCGACATATCCTCGGAACCCGCGCACATCCTCAAGATGTACGGAGCCGACGATTCGAGCAATAAGCTCAAGGCTTCCTTCGCGCGCAATTGCATCCTCGCCCGGAAGCTGATCGAAAAAGGCGTCCGCTTCGTGCAGCTGTTCAATGGCGCCTACCAGACAGGCGGCGAAGGCGTCAGCAATTGGGATGGCCACAAGCAGCTCAAGAATCAATACAGCAAACATGGCCCGGTGCTCGACCAGCCCGCGGCGGCCCTGCTTCGAGACCTCAAGGACAGGGGGCTGCTCGAGGACACCCTGGTGGTCTGGTGCTCGGAATTCGGCAGGATGCCGACCTTTCAGAAAGGCGCCAGCGGACGTGACCACAACCCCTACGGCTTCACGACCTGGCTGGCCGGCGCCGGCGTCAAGGCTCCCTACAGCTACGGCGCATCCGATGAATTCGGCCACAAGGCGGCTGAGAAGATCTGCTCGGTATATGACTTCCACGCCACGATTCTGCATCTGCTCGGCATTGACCATAAGCGCCTGAGCTTCCTGCACAACGGATTCGAACGCCGCCTGACGGATGTTCACGGNTCTGTCATCACCGAAATACTTTCCTGACCAAGAGTTTGCTCATTTGATCCAAGCCATAATGCCGTTTAGTCTCTTGGCTTGATCAAAGATTCCCGAAGCTGAAATCTCCTTTATCCAATGCAGAACAAGCTCAGTCACTGGCTCAACCTGACAGCCTACCTGCCGGTTGTCCTACTCCAGGTTCTGAGCCTGGTGCCTTTTTCAACCGGCCTGGAGACGGTCTCCACAGCCTCAAGCTGCGCCTGCGGATGCATAGTCAGCGCCNAAGAGTCCTGCTGCTGCGGCTGCCCGGNTGACGTTAAGGAAATAGATCGAGAGGAGTCCGGAGACTTCAGCTCCCCAAAGACCCCGCATTCACAGTCAAGCCAGTGTCTACTGTCACCCGCCGGCTGCTCCCCTGCCGGCAACGATTGGGTTCTGCCAGCGCCGCTACCCGATCACCTCCAGGTCGATTCCATGCTTTGCGTTCCGGCCCCGCATCCGGTAATCAGCCAGCCTGCCTATAAGCTATCACCTCCCGGGATCCCTCCAGGTAATCCGGAGAAGATACCTATCTGACTCTCCCCCGTTCGATATTCGTCAGTCCCCCTGATGCGGGGAAGAGAAGCCGGGGCGAAAGAGCCGCCGGCCATTCCAGATATTGTAGCCACCAGCCGGAAGACAACATGACTACTCTACATCTTCGTTTCCTATTCTATACCATGGCCATCCTCCCGTTCCTTTGTCCCGCCTACGGCGATGAGNACGTCCATCCCGAAGAACACGCCCACCATGCACACGACGCGACAGGATCGGGACATAACGACTACTCCCCGCTCGGTATCATGGGAAACCATGCGCACAAAGCGGGGGATGCCATGTTTTCCTACCGCTACGGAATCATGGAGATGAATGGCAACCTCGACGGTTCGNCCTCGGTAAGCACCNANGNCATCCTNGNNNACTNCATGATGGCTCCCACCAGCATGCGAATGGAGATGCATATGCTGGGAGCCNTGTACGCCGCGAGCGACTCCATCACCCTCATGACCATGCTCCCCCTCAAACGCATGGAGATGAGCTCCCGGACAGATATGGGAGAAACCCGCAAGGCGAAAACCAGCGGCGTCGGTGATCTCAAGCTATCCGGTATTTTTCCACTATGGGCGGCCGGTGACCACAGCCGGACGCTGAGGCTGAACGCGGGACTGAGCATTCCCACGGGCTCCATCAAGGAGACCAACATGGAAGGTAAGCATATGGCCTATCCAATGCAACTGGGCTCAGGCACCTTCGATCTCCTTCCAGGGCTGACCTACCTCGAAGAAAAAGACGGCTGGTCCTGGGGCGTCCAGACAACCAGCGTCATCCGCCTTGGCGAGAATGGTGAAGACTACTCGCTCGGCAATCGCTTCCAGGCCACAGCCTGGTACTCGCGCAAGCTCAGCGACTTGCTGAGCGCCTCGGCAAGGATCGAGGGAGCGACCTGGGGTAATATCGATGGGCAGGACGGCTCGATGATGATGAACCCGATGGGCCAGCCGATGAGCCCCAACGCGCACGCGGACCTTCGCGGCGGCGAGCGCATCGATATCCTGTTCGGCCTCAACATCTTTCTCGATACGGACAGGTGGGACAAATGGGACAGGGTATTTGTCGATAAGGACAACGGGCAGCTGCTTCGAAGGAAGCCACAGGAAAACTCGATGGACCAGGAGACCCGGCTGGCGATCGAGGTTGGCTTCCCTGTTCACCAGGATCTCGATGGTCCCCAGATGGAAAGCGCCTGGCGCCTGATGGTCGGAATGCATGTATCGTTCTGAGGCTCACCTGCCGGCGAAGCAGCTCAGGCAAACTCCAGCGGCTCCCTGTCAGTACGGGAAACCCTGACCTCGGCGCCGCGTCCGAGAGCCCGGGCCAGTTTTGACCTGAGAATCCGCAGATAGCCGCGCTCGCTGTTCGTATGCTCACACAGGATGACACTCGTGCCGCAAGCCTTCGCGTCGAGAACATCGTGGTGGCGCATCTCCCCGGAGAGATAAGCATCGGCTTCTACACCACCCAACACGGACCCACCCGCCCCGGCGCAGATCGCTACAGTAGAGACCACCGGGTCACCTCGCCTGCCAGAGGACAGCCGCACCTTCTTGAGACCGAGGTGGGACTTGACTCTGCGAACGAGCGTACTCAGCTTGACGGATTTCCCAAGCCTCAGCAGCCGCCCCTGCCCCGGGGTGGACTCGCCAGGCTCCGCCCCGGCTTCGATCAAAGGGACTATGGGTTCCACAACGCCCTCGCCCAGCCCCCCGGCCAGCCAGTCATTGACCCCGCCACTGGCGGAATCAAGCGCCGTGTGGGGAGAATAGACCGCGATCCGCGACTCCACCAGGCGCAGGATAACCCGTTCCCTTGCCTCTGAAGGAGTGATCTCGCTAAGCGGATCGAATATCGGCGGATGGTAAGCCACGATGGTGTCGGCCCCTATCCTGAGAGCCTCATCGAGTACCAGCTCCGTGAGATCGATCGTCAGCAGGATCTTCCTCGCTGTTCTTTTCCGACTCGGACAGAGCAACAGCCCGACGTTGTCCCATTCCTCGGCAAGCTCGAGAGGCGCTATCTCCTCAAGCGTTTCAAGGAGCTTTTTCAACTGTACTGGCATGGGCTTTATTCCCCTCTACTCAGACAGGTAAGGAGAGTCTCCTCAAGCAACAGGTATCCACGCTCGCGGGAGATCGACTCACCTATGGGCCGAAGCGATTCCCCGCCGACAGGATCAGCGCTTGGAGAACTGGAAGCTCTTGCGGGCGCCCTTCTGTCCGGGCTTCTTCCGCTCGACTTCCCTCGAATCACGCGTGAGGAACTTACCGTCGCGAAGAATGGCCTCGTTTTCCGGGTTCTGCTTGAGAAGCGCCCGGGAAATTCCGAGGGAAATGGCATCCGCCTGGCCACTGTATCCGCCGCCATGTACGCGAGCGAAGATATCAAAGGATTTTTCGCCGCCAACGGCCTTCAGGGCCGCCCTGACACGCTGCCTCTCTTTTTCGGTTCCGAAGAAGGCGTCGACATCCTTCAGCCCCTTTCCACCGTTGACCTGGATGCTTCCGCTACCTTCGATGAGACGCACTCTCGCAACGGAGGTCTTCCGGCGTCCTGTACCCCAGATGTAATTGACTTCTTTTTTCTTTGCCATCAGCTAACTGTAACCGTCTGTGGAGATTGGGCCTCGTGGCCATGTTCGACGCCGGCGTAAACTTTCAGGCGCTTCAACATATTCCTTCCCAGCTTGTTCTTAGGCAACATCCTTCTGACCGCCAACTGGATTACTTTCTCAGGCTTGGTCGTTCTCATCTCGTCGAGCGATTTTTCCTTCAGGCCGCCTATATAACCGGTATGCCAGCGATACTTCTTGTCGGTCTCTTTCTTGCCGGTAACCTTCACGAGCTCAGCGTTGGTAACAACGATGAAGGCGCCGGAATCGACTCCCGGAGTATAGGTAGGACAGTCCTTGCCCATGAGCGCAACGGCGGCATGAACCGCGAGCTTGCCCAGCACTACGCCATTCGCATCGATGTGAATCCAACGACGCTGGACATCTTCTTTGCGTAAGAGAAAGGTCTTCGACATGAGAACTGCTTGAAATCCTTCTGATTCCGGGTCAAAAGGCCGAATATTACATGCCCGCAAAGAATGAATCAACAGGAATTTACGCCATCCTCGTCAGCTCTTTCCCGNNNCNCCNTCATCTCCACCAGGGNTCCAAGAGCNCCNATCATCATAACAGCTACCGGAGTTCTCATGACTGGCATTGGNAACCCGANCAACCGNGCCCCATTCTCCTCACAGAGAGCGATTTCAGCGGTNCTGAAGCCNCCCTCAGGGCCGATCAGGAACAGGGAGGGTTTCAGCCCATCNGTGCCAAGGAAAGCNCTNCAGGANGGTTCTGGGCCTCCTGGATGGGCNATCCAGACGTCCCGNNCGGTCTCTTNCCTCANTAATTCCTCAATCGAAATCGANTCCCTAATATCCAGCAAACTAGCCCGCCCGCACTGCTTTGCCGACTCNAGGGCGATTCTCTTCCAACGATCTATTTTACCGGAACCCGCCNTCAGGGAAACCTGCCCCCGCTCGCTCACAAGAGGAATAATTCCCTCCAGNCCGGTCTCTGAGAGCATGCGAATNGCAAGCTCGAGGTTGCGCTCCTTCACCACGGACACAGCCACGAGCCAGGGCCTCACGGGCGGCGGCGGAGCGGAATAATCTTCACCAACGGTCACCTTGACCAGCGAAGTCTCCCCCTCCTCGCTGACCGACTCGATGACCCCGAGATAGATACGGTCCTCTCCCGCGACCACCACCACCTCGTCTCCCTCGCCGCGCCGCATCACGGTAACCAGGTGATGAGATTCATCCTCGTCGAGAGAATAGGTGCGTCCCTCACGGGCGCCCGGTAACCAGATTCTATGAAGCCTCATCTCATCAGCAGGCGGATANATCCTATCTACCGCCNTCCTTTTTCTTCTGCTCTCCTACCAGGTTGGGCAGGACATGCTCGTTGAGGATCTCCTCGATAACAAGACGATCAGCCGCNTTTTCCGCGCCAAGGCTCTCATGGTAACCGGAGAGAGACTCAAAGGCCTGCTGCCAACGNCCGAGCTTAACGTAGAGCAGGCCCATATCTTTTTTCANCCCGGCTGAATCCGGNCCGAGGATCTCNAGAATCCCCAGGTCGACNGCCTTCTCGAAAAAGTCGATCGATTCTTCCNCNGAATCANTCGAGAGAATCCGCGCAAGATTGAGGTAGACCCCGGGATCCACCTTCGACTCGGAACCGAGAGCCGCAATGTGGCGCCTGTAATAATCGGCCGCCCTCGCAGGCTTGCCCAGGTACCTCAGGTGAAGGTCAGCCAACGCCCGGAAGGTGACGGCGCGCGCGGAGCCGGTCTCAAGCGCCTTCTCGAGATACTTCAGAGCCTCCTCCTTGCGGCGCAATTGCCCCTCGCACCGGGCCATCCCGCGATAGCCTTGCGCCAGCCTGTCCGTTGCCCCCGTCTCGGCGGCCTTCTCGATGATATGACTCCAGCTCTGGCGAGCGGCCGGCCATTGTTTCCTGGCCTCGTGGCCACGGGCGGTTTCTTCCATGCTCTCCAGCAGCTTCTGCGCCTCGAGCTGCTTCGCTCCCTTTGCGGGCCCCGCATCCTTTCGCAGCCTGAGCTCTTTAAGCCCCTGCAGACCTATGGAATTAGCCGGATTGATTTTCAGAAGCCTGCTGAAATAATCCTCGGCCCGCTCGGTACGGTTTCTCATGCTCTCGATGGGAGCAAGACTCTCGAGAACAGCGACCGAGTCAGGCTTGATCTGCAGCGCCTCCTCAAGCTTCTCGACGCAGGCATCCAGATTCCCCTGTCGGTCAAAAACCTGCGCCAGCCTCAAGAGGAACCCGACCTTCTCCTCATCTCCTGATGCGGAGCGCAGCAGACCCTCGATCAGGGCCGCGGCGGAATCAAAGTCTTTCTTATGCTCGAGAAGAACCGTAAAAAGAAGCAGTTGCGCCTTCAGCCAGTCTCCGCTGTTTCGTTTGAGGAGAGGCGGTATTTCCTCTAATACCGAAACGGCTCCATCTATATCCTTCCGTCTCAGCAGGATCTGGTGAAGCTGAAAACGCGCCCGCAGAGCCATGGTCGAATCATTATCGAGCTCGATGACCTTCCTGTATTCGCTGAGAGCCTCGTCTTCCTCCCCTCCCCGTTCGAGACAGGAGGCGAGCTCCAGGCGAAGGCTCAGCAGGATGGGGTTGGTGGAGACCGACAGTTCACTGCCATCGATGTCCTTCTCAGACAGGAGGAGACGAAGCTCATCGATGGCCTTCCTGAGGCTGCCCGGCTTTGTCTTGCCGAGGGACGAATGAACCAGCCCGCGCTGGGCATGGATTCTCAATTTGTAGCCATGATAGCTCTCGACCGGCTGCCCGTCCCAGATCTCCAGGGCCTTGTCAAACTCGACCATGGCATCCGCCGGACCGCGCCCTCCTTTCTCTATCAGGGCGTTGGCGTATTCAAACCGCGCCCGGGCGCATTGCGGCTGCGCCTTGACCGCCGAGGCCCAGAGTGATTCGCGGCTCTCCCAGTCACTGTTGCGACGCACCGTCAGGAAGAGACAGGAGGCGGCGAGGGACAGCCCAACAGCCCAGCCCAGCTTGTCGCTGCGTCCCAGGACAGACCGCAGCAGGCAGCCCGCCAGCAGGGCGATCCCGATGGACGGAAGATAGACAAAATGCTCGGCGAACCGCTCGGCAATCGGAACAAGCTGAAGAACCGGAACCAGGGTTCCCAGGAACCACAGAATAGCCAGGCCCGCGAGGCCCTCGCCCTTCCTGTAGGAACGAACCGCTACCAGTACCAGGGACAACACCAGCGCCAGCGAAAGCAGCGAGGCAAGCGGATCGAAGAGCCCCTTCGACTCAGTGATCGCCGCGTAGGAGTAATCAATACTCTGGGACAAGGGAAGCAGAAGGAGCTCGAGATACCGGACCGTGTAGCGACCGGCATCGTAGATCATCGAAACCCCCCGCGGCTCGCCCCCGGAGGCGACCAGGCCAGGTGTCGTCAGGGTAATGATGGCGAAGGTGAGGGCTACCGCCCAGAGAATGGCATGGAAAGCCAGGCGGCGGGGACCGAGAACCGGACGACGCGACAGGTCAACCAGCGCGAGCACAGCCGGCAGTGTGATCACCATCTCCTTGGCAAGAAGTCCCAGCGAAAAGAGAGAGGCTCCCAGCAACAGGACACCCAGGTTCGGCTCNTTTTCACGCGGAACCGCCAGGTACAGCGACAGGCTGGCCAGGAAGAAGAAGGTCGAGAGCACGTCCCTTCTCGATGAAATATAGGTTACCGCCTCGGTCTGAGCCGGGTGCAGAGCGAAGATGAGAGCTGCGAGAAATCCTGCGGCGGAGCTTCCCAGCAGGCATCGACCCAGCAGGAAGACCAGCATCGCGTTGAGGGCGTGCCAGAAGATATTCTGCAGATGAAAGAACAGGACCGGCGGTGGNTCCTTGGCTGGATTGAAATCGCCNATAAACACCGTTGANAGGTAATAGTCGAGGCGNTAGGACAGGAANCGCAGCGGNCGGTAGTTGGNCCGCAGNTCCTCTTTCGACCANTTCCTGGANGTAACGTCAAAGGTNGCCGCGATGTCGCCGATNTCCCCCTCCCCCTGCGANCGCAGCTCCTTATTGTCCCTGACGAGCTTCACATCATCGAAGACATAGGGCGAGTCCAGGATGCCGACATAGGGCAGGACAGCCAGCAGGCCGACCGAAAGCATGAGAAGGATCCATCGACGATCGCCGGTACCCGGCGCGGGCCGGTCCCCTGAAGATGGAAGGTGGCTGGAAGTCGACATTCGCATCACCGGGTTTTCACCTCCACCTTCGCGCCCAGCAGGAAAACGTGAGCTATCGAAAACAGCCCCGGCAGGACAGCCAGCAGGGGACGAAACAGCCAGCGTAACACCGGCATCCTCGGCGGAACAATCGAATCATCGAGACGCCCACGCACCTCAAGGCCCGCCCCCTCGAAGAGCCGCAGGGCAGAAGCTCTCTCAAAATGATGCAGGTGCGGATCATCCGGCCCACCCANCGGTGAACGGCCNAACAGCCNCGCCAGCCGACTGATGAGATGGTATTCATTCGGAAGGGAAATAACCAGACNGCCCTCGGNGGAAAGAGCNTCNCGCATCTTCTCAAGGACAGCGGAAGGCTCNCGCAAGTGNTCCAGAACCTCCAGGCAGACCAGCACATCCACNACACCGCTAACGANCGGATCTTCCTCGCCNGCCTCCTCAATATCCCGNCACCTCANCTCGAAACCGAGCTCCCTGGCGCGATCGACAGCCTCCGGAGACACATCACACCCCCGNGCCTCGAAGCCNGCCTCGCGAAAAACCTCAAGAGCCCANCCGGGACCGCAGCCGATCTCGTANAGGCTGAGCGGCGAAGATTCCCGCGAANCACAGCCTGCCTCCTCAAGCAGCCGCAAGGCGAGGAANNCCCGGGAACGGCTCCTGGCCTTTGTCCTNGNCTCATCNCGNAGCCGCCAATAGNTGTCGTAACGGGTAGCTGTGTCGGTCATGCGGTCTCGCCCCCGACACCGAGCGTCCTGCGNAAAGATTCNCAGACCCNGCGGGCGCAGCGCCGGGCGCTGAAATCCCTGCTGTCGNNCAGGATCGCCTCGCGCATNTTCTCGAGAGCATCTGGCGACTCAAGCAATTCCCCGAGTTTTTCAGCCAGTCTTTCCGGCTGCATCGGATGGACCAGTTCGCCGCTCCTGCCGGGTTCGATCAGCTCAGGCAGCCCTCCCACCCTGGTTGCCAGGACCGGAGTTCCGCAAGAGAGAGCCTCCATTACCACCAGCGGGGAACCCTCTGAATGAGACGGAAGCACCAGCAGGTCAGCGGCGCGATACCAGCGAGCAAGCTCCTGCGGTGACAGGGTTCCCAGCAGTTCACATCCATCCACAGCAGAAATCTCTTTCTCCAATGGTCCGTCCCCGGCGAAATGAAGACGGAAATCCACCCCGCGGTCCGCAAGCAGCCCGCGAGCCGCCAGCAGATCGCCCACTCCCTTGTCTTCGATAAGATCCCCGACAAATAGAACATCCAATCCAGACGAAAGAGACAATTCCAGTCGAGCCTCAGCTCGGTCGGCCGGCAGGAATTCATCTCCCACTCCCATCTCGATAACCTCGAGGTGACGGGCAGGCGGACAATAGCCCGTCTCTATCGACTCCCGCAGATCCTCGCTGACAGCGAAAACACCGGAAGCTTTCCCAAGGGCCAGTCGCGAGGCCAGCCGNAGACAGGAAGACCNGGCGGCGTANCGGTTCAGNTCCGAGCCATGGGCAAAGAGGAAGAATGGACTCTCGAGAAANAACGATGACAACCAGGCNATGGGGCCCGNNGGCAGCGTCCAGTGGCAGAGCAGCGCATCGTAATCACCCCTGCGCGCCTCCCAGAGAACCCGGGCCAGGCCGGAGAGCAGATAGCCGCCCAGGGCCAGCGGACCGGGAGAGTTCAACTCCTTCAACCGTTTCCCTCCCGAGGGATATGGAAAGCGTCGAACCTCAATCCCTGAGCGAAGCTCGAAGGCCGGGTCGAGAGAATGGACCCTGGGAGCGACGACCGTGAGCGAGAGCTCGCCCCCGCCCTCCTCTAACAGAGCCCGATTCAGGTTCTCGATGAAGATGGCTCGCCCGGGGTCGCGGGGACTGGGATAAGCTGCCGTCAACACCAGGAAACGCAGCCTCATGTCGTACCGGGCTCCCCGGTTCCTGTCGACTCGCCGACAACGAAAGACTCGCCAGCGGAATCTTCCGGCTGACTGTACTCGATGACCACCGGCTCAACAGACCTGACACTGCGAAAATGATAGGAGAGCAGCTCACCAAAGAGCCCGAGTGTGAATATCTGGAATCCGAAAACCAGCAGCCCGAGGCCTAGGGCCATGAGGGGATACTTTGACTGGATATTCCCATCGATGAAACGAATGGCTGCGATATAGGCGGAAACTCCAAAACCCGCCACCGCGCAGATCGCTCCAAGACCGACGAAGAAACGACCAGGGCGGCCCTCGAACCGCATCAGGAAGAGAATAACGAAGAGATCGAGGAGTCCCCTGAAGCCCTTTGTCCTGGTGTACTTGGAATATCCATGTTCACGGTGCTTGTGTTCGATTTCCTGCTCGGATACCCGGTAGCCCTTCCAATGCGCCTGCAAAGGAAGGAACCGGTGAAATCCACCCGTCAACAGGAGGTCTTCGAGAACTCCCCGGCGAAAGACCTTCATACCGCAGTTGATATCGTGCAGGCGCACCCCTCCAAGACGCCCCGCCAGGTTATTGAAGATCCTGGATCCATAGATCTTGAAGAGATCATCTTTTCGTTTACGCCGCCAGCCGACCACGAGGTCGTAGCCCTGTTCAAGCTTCTCGACCAGCCGGGGAAGCTCCGCCGGATCATCCTGGAGGTCGCCGTCCAGTGTCGCGACAAGGCGGCCTCGGGCCCGCCGGAAGCCGGCGCCCAGGGCCTCTGATTTTCCATGGTTGCGATGAAAAGCGATGAGGCGCAGAGCTGGATCTTCCGCCAGCAGGCCGGCCAGTTCATCCCGGGTGGAATCGCGGCTGCCATCATCCACAAAGATGATTTCACAATCGCTCCCGAATGTATCGCGAAGACCCTGGTAGACCTGGCGCACGGTATCACATTCATCGAGAACAGGTATGACGACACTGATCTCCGGAGCCTTCCGATTAACCGATTGCGAGGAGTGATTTTGTGTCATCGTCGTGGGATTCCCGGAGGGCCGGGCTCAAACCTTGATGTCGAACTCCTGGCCGAGGTAATCAAGGAAGTCCCAGAAATTCTGGACCACCCGGGCGGGCTTGGAGTTGCTCTCTTCGTGGTAATACTTTCCGCCTCTCCTCATTCGAACGGCGACCATGCCAATCGAATTGGGCGGGTCGATGTCGTGTAGAGGATTGTCTCCGACATACATACTCTCAGCCGGCCTGAGGTTCAGGTCGCTGCAGGCGCGCTGGTAGAGCTTGGGGTTGGGTTTCGAGATGCCGAGCTGGTTGCTGATGAAGATCGCGTTGGGCGAAAGGAATTGTGTGACCCTCATCCTGACCAGCTTCTCAGCCTGCTTCACCTCCAGCCCCTCGCTGATCACTCCCAGCAGGAGGTCGGTCTTCGAGGAGAGCAATCGGAGTACCTCGATAGCATCTTCGTACGGAGCCAGCCGCCTGGACTTGGTCTCGTGATAGGCCATCACCCCGGCAGCGACGATAATCGCCGGGTTGATGCCCTTGTAATACCGTCGCGGAGTCCGCAGAAGGAGCCGGTCGAAGTGATGCTCATAGTTCGAACTGAACTCGTGAATCACCTCGTCAAGCTCTTCGCGAATCGCCTCCCGATCCAGGTCCAGGCCGGCATCGATCATCGAATCGATAGCCGCCGAACGCGCCAGCTCCGCGAATTCGCTCGTTGAGTAGAGCGTGTCATCTATGTCGAAAAAAATGGCTCGAAGCTTGGGCATGGATAAGAGGTTCCTTAGTTTTATCAATATATCGGAAGAAGCCGGTTAATACCTTAGAGCCCTGCCAGGAGAACCGGAAAATCTATCGATAGAACCGTAATAAGTGCGTTCTGAAACAGCCAGAAACAAAAAAAACCGTTGATCAAGGAAGGTACTCCTTGATCAACGGGCCACCCCGGAAGGTAAGCGATCACCTTCTCAGGGATTAAACCTCTTCTCTTCAGCGCCGCGGAGATCGACGATCCTCGCGGTAAGGAGAATCACCAGACTTCGACGCTCGTCGAGCGTAGCTTTCCTGCGGGCCAGATTCTTCAGGAGAGGAATCTTGCCGAGCAGAGGCAGGTAAGACTCGTACTTGCGGTCGTTGAGACTCCTGAAACCGCCAAGCAGCACGGTACCACCGTTGGGCACCGTCACCGAGGTGAAGGACTGCTGCAGGGAAATCTCAGGAATACCGATCGGCACCTGGGTAGCGACGTTCGTAAAGCTACCGAGGCTGATCTGGATCGTCGAGATGACGCCGCCGATCAGGGTAGCGAGAGTCGGACGAACATCGAGAGTGATGTACTTCTTGTCGTGCGAGATCGTGGGATCGACATCAAGAATGACACCCTCCTGGAAGGTCTGCACGACAGGGTCAGCGACCTCGATGATCGCGAACCCGGTACCACCACTGACCAGCTCATAATCGGAAATATAGGCGCGCTGGGTAACAACTGAAACATATACACGCTCATTATTGTGAGCGGTAACGATCGGAGCGGTAAGCTCGCGAATGTTCTGCTGCTCCTGGACCGCGCGAATAATGACGTTGACCTGGAAAGGTTCAATCCAGGTCGCCTGGAAGGTGCCGCCGCCGATACCACTGCCGGCAGTGAGCCTCTCACCGGTGATCACACCGGTGAATCCGTCCACGATATGCTGAACACGACCGGCCCAGCGCTCGAGACCCTGGACAAGGAATACGTCGGCAGGAACCCCATCGGGACCCTCGACGATACCCAGATCATTTCCGCCCTGGGCAACGTTGAGAACGCCGGCATGCGGAGTACCGAGGTTGTTCACGGCTCCGAGGCTGCGGGAATCGACACCGATATCTTCAAGGAAGTCATCGTGGATATCGATAAAGCGCGCCTCGATGACGACATACAGGTCGGAATCTTCACGCAGGTTTCCGAGGACGTCGAGCACCTTCCTGTGCAGATCCCTGGTCGCGTTGACCAGGAGCTGGCTGCGCTGGTGCTCAATGCTGTTGACCTCGCCATCCCATACGTCATCTCCTCCCGTGCTCTCCATGATGAGCTCGATGAGACCCTCGGGATCGAGATCCTCTTCTTCCTCGAAGCTGTCATCTGTGAATTCAATCGGAGAGTCCTGGTCATCCGCCGAGCTCTTGAGACGAATCTCAGGAGAGGCAAAATCACGGATCTTCATCAAGAGATCGGAAACATTGTAGACCTCGAACTCGGTCGGCTCGCTGGCCTCATCCGCGCTCGTGATAACGAGCGTGTTCTCCTGGAAGGTAAGTCCGAGCTCCTTGGAAGACAGGAGAAGCTTCAGGGCGCTCATCGCGGTCAGCTGGTTGATCGTCTGCGAGACCTGGAGAGCCTCGTCATCGGGATCTACCGCCGGATCGATGAGGATATTAATTCCAACCACTGAGCGGAAGTGATCAATCACATCGCGAAGCGGGGAATCCTCGAAGCTGACGTCAATCTTGGTTGTCTCCAGGGCCGTCTTGATCTTCTTGATCGGCTCAGGATCCTCTATATGACGAACCTGCATGCGCTCCTGGCGAAGACGAACCCTCTGCCAGTACTCATCCTCGGGGAAGACAAAGATCTCCTCGTAGGGCGTAGTTCCCTCGACGAAATTCCTGTCGAGAACCTTCCGGGCCTCGATGCGATCCTGGATGATCTTCAGCTCACGCTCCTTGAGCAGACGTTCGTTGGCGCTTCTCAGCCAGAAGGAAGCGACCTTGTTCTCAGGTTCCTGCTTGAGAACGGTCTCACAGATCTCGACGACCTTGCGATACTCACTCTGGCGAATCGACTGGAGAGCCTTGCGCAGCAGATCCTGGACCTGCTCTTGACGGCGGAGACGTTCCTCGTCAAGCTCGTTGCTGGCGATCGCGGTAGCCTGGTTCACCTGGGCATCCTGCCGGGCACGCTCTACATCGCGCTTGCTCTTGCGAATGGTATCCAGCAGGCTGCGGACCTCCTTGCGAAGATCTTCACCTGCGTGCTCGGGATCGAGGGCGATATTATCCGCGGCGAGGGCAGCGTACCTGAGGGCATCTTCAACCTTTCGATCCGCGAGAGCCTTGCGGGCCTTGTCGAGGCTCAGNTTGATCTCAGCAAGGTACTGGTCCTTACGAACCTTCTCCCGCGCGAAGAGATCATCGGCCAGCGATTCCGCTTCACCGGGACGCTCGTTGAGCATAAAACGCGCCTTGTCGAGCTTCTTCTGATTCTCAGGAGTCGTGTGACTCTTGACGGCCTGGAGATAGAACTCGGAAGCTTCGACATAACGACCGCGCTGCATNGCCTCATCTCCACGCTTGGCGTAGTAGCTGGAGGCNGCCTTCTGTCCATCACGGGACTTGCGCAGCTCTTCGAGTACCTGCTTGGCAGACAGCTTCCCAGCGGGAACTGGCTTTTCTTCAGGAGCAGGCGCGGCCACCTCAGGCTCGGCAGGCTTCTCGGGAGCAGGCNCGGCCACCTCNGGCTCGGCAGGNNTCTCNNGAGCAGGCGCGGACCCCTCGGGACTT
>PAOC01000067.1 GCA_002708465.1 Planctomycetota bacterium | reverse complement strand
TGCTTCCGTCTTCAGATTGTCTGAATCGATCAGCTTTCTGATTTTGGTGTTTTCAGATTTTTTGGTTATCATTGCACGTCTGGGAAGCGATAAAAGCATTCCGATCCCTGGCTTTTTGGTAGATCCCAATTTCGGGTTGCCGTTTTGCCGGGTCGTTATCCGTAAGAAATAAGTAAGACAATCAAGTGAGTATGGTGGGGTACAGGAGGGCTTATGCCCGTTTTCGCGTTTGAAGCAATAAAAGACGATGGCCAGAAGGTCAAGTCCGAGGTGACTGCGGAATCCAAGGACGAGGCGATCAGGAAGATCCAGGATCAGGGTCTTCGTCCGACAAGGATCAAGGCCCAGAAGGAAGAGTCCAAGAGCCGGTCCGTTCCCGGCGTCGAGAAGGCTCCAGCCAAAAAAAAGGGCGGGCTGTTCATGGGCGGGGTGTCATCGAAGGACATCGTTACCTTCACCACCCAGCTCTCGACCCTGCAGGATGCGGGTCTGCCGATCGTTCGAAGTCTCAAGATCCTCGAAGAGCAGCAGAAGCCAGGCCGGTTCAAGGACCAGCTTGAGGAGGTCTCCAGCGAGGTCGAGCAGGGGAGCACCCTCTCCGAGGCCATGGCCAAGTATCCCAAGAGCTTTGACAAGCTCTACATCAGTATGGTGAAGGCCGGCGAGGCTGGTGGAGTACTCGACGTCATCCTCAGGCGCCTGGCCGGCTTCATGGAGAAGTCCCAGAAGCTGCGTAAACAGGTCAAGGGCGCACTGATCTATCCGGCCGCGGTTATCACCGTAGCCATTCTCATCCTCGTGGTCATCATGCTTTTCGTGGTCCCCGCGTTTGAGAAAATGTTCGCGGATATCGGTCAGGCGCTGCCCGCTCCCACCCAGCTGCTGCTGAACACGAGCCAGGCGATCCAGACCTACTGGTACCTGATCCCCCTGATCCCCATATTTCTGATGTTCATCATGAAGATGATCGCCCGGACCGAGGCGGGTGAGAGGTGGATCGATACGTTCAAGCTCCGGATGCCGGTTTTTGGAAATATCATCAAGAAATCTTCTGTAGCCAGGTTCTGTCGTACCCTCGGTACCCTGATCGCTTCGGGCGTGCCGATCCTGGAGGCTCTGCGGATCGTCAAGGATGCCGTTGGCAATGTCATCATCTCCAATGCTATCGAAGACGTACACGGTAGTATTCGCGAGGGCGACACCATCGCTGACCCTCTGCGGGCCTCGGGAATTTTCGACGAGCTCCTGGTCAACATGATCGACGTAGGGGAAGAAACTGGCGAGCTCGACAAGATGCTCATGAAGATCGCCGACAACTACGAGGCCGACGTCGACGTTGCCGTAGAGGGAATGTCGAGTCTACTCGAGCCGTTGCTGATTGTCGGGATGGGATTGGTGGTCGGTTTTATCGTCATCTCCCTCTTCCTGCCCCTGGTCTCGATCATCAAGAATATCGGATAGCGGTTGACGAGAAACAGGGGGAAATCAGCAAGCAGCCGCCCTGAGCCTCAGGCAGGGGAGGGGTCGCCGATTCCTGGCAAGGAGCTTATCTGTGAAGAGCTCCGCCAAGGGGGCAGTGGTACAGCACGTCTATTGGCCAAACGCCTCGGGGTTGCAAAGGCCGACTACAAGGACTTCAGGGCCAGGCTCTACACTCTCCAGGAGGAGGGCCTCCTGGTCCGGGTGCCGTCGGAGTCGAGCGGCAAGTGGGAGCTCCCCGAGAGGACTCCCCTGCGGGTTGGCCGGCTTCAGCTCGATCGTCGGGGCTCAGGCTTCTTCCGGCCCGCGGACAGCTCCGAGGATGATATCTTCGTTCGATCGTCACATCTAGAGGACGCTTTTCCCGGCGACCTGGTGCTTCTGCGGCTGACCTCTGCCGCCCGGGGCGATCGTCTTGGGGAAGGCCGGGTCGTGGAGGTCATTGAGCGCGGCCGGAAGCTGCTGCGAGGGACCTTCTGGAAGGGAAAGGAAGGCGGGCTGGTCGCCTGCGATGATCCCCGCATGCCCTCGGATGTTTTTATTTCCCAGGATGACATCAAGGGGCTGGAGGATGGCGGAAGGGTTCTGGTGCGGCTCACCACGGGCTCGCGCGGCCGGTTCCCCTTCGGCGAGGTGACGCTGGTGCTCACCAATGAAGACAGCCTGGAGGCCGATTTCGCGGTCGTCAGGGCGGAGTTCGATCTGCCGGTCGAGCANGGCAAGGGAGTTGTCGAGGAGGCGGCNGCCCTTCCCGCGGTCAAGGATGGCGAGGCCTGGCCGGATCGCAGGGATCTGAGACAGCTGCGAACCTTNACCATCGACCCGAAGGATGCCAGNGATTTTGATGACGCGGTTTCCCTGGAGCNNCTCGCCGGNGGCAAGCTGCGCCTCGGGGTCCATATCGCGGATGTCTCCCACTATGTTCAGCCCGGCTCGCTGATCGATCAGAGCGCCGAGTTTCGCGGCACCTCCATCTATCTTCCCGGCAGGGTCATCCCGATGCTGCCGGAGCGCCTGGCGAACGATCTCTGCAGCCTGCGCCCGGATGAGGACCGCCTGGTCAAGACGGCCTTCCTGACCTTCTCAAGCTCGGGAGAGCTGCTCGAGACCGAGCTCTGCCGCAGCGTCATTCGCAGCCATCGGCGCTTCACCTACGGCGAGGCGCTCGCGATCCTCGACTCACTCGAGGGCAAGGAGGTTGACAGCGCCGAGCTCCCGCCGGACCGCGAGGAATACGAGGAGATCCTCGCCCGCATGGCGTTCCTGCGAGATTCTCTCAAGGATGCCCGAACTCGCCGGGGCGCTCTCTTTCTCGATCTGCCCCAGCTGAAGATCCGGGTGAGCGAGAATGGCGAGGTCGAGGGTGTCGACAGGGAGCAGGGGGATCCGGCGCATTCTCTTATCGAAGAATTCATGCTGGCGGCCAACGAGGCGGTCGCCCGCTACCTCATTGACCAGGACCTGGCGATCCTGGCGCGGGTGCACCCCGCGCCTACCGATGAGAAGCTCGCGGATTTCCGCGAGCTGCTCGGGGCCCTGGGTTTTGAGCTCCGCGCCCGCCCCGAGGTAGGCGACCTGCAGCGGCTGGTGGACCAGGTGGCCGGCGGCCCCCTCGCCGTCACCGTGCAGATCGGTCTGCTGCGAACCATGGGCCATGCCGAGTATACGCCGAAGGCGGATCTCCACTACGCCCTCTCAACCACCGCCTATTGTCATTTCACCTCCCCGATTCGCCGCTATCCCGACCTGGTGGTNCACCAGGTGCTCGAGGAACATCTCAAGGGTCTTGACGGAGGCCGGGGCATGACCTCGGCGCGCAGGGCGCATTGGTCGCAGAAGGTCGAGGGGGTCGCTCCCCATGCCTGCAAGGCCGAGCGTCGGGCGGAGGATGCAGAGAGGGCGATGCAGGCGGCGGCGCTGATCCGTTTTCTCTCCCCGCGGCTCGGAGATGAGATGGGGGGAAGCATCATCTCGATTCACGCCTTCGGTTTTTTCGTTCGGCTCGATGAGCTTCCGATCGAGGGGCTGGTGCCGGTGGCGACGCTCTCGGCCTATTACGAGTTCGACCCATCCACCCAGACCCTCGAACCCGCGGGCAAGGCAAGGGGCCAGGGTAAAGGCCGCGGCCGCTCCGGCGGCAAGGGCCGATCGCGGGGCCAGGGAAGAGGCGGACGCTCAGGGGCTCCGAGCTTTCGTCCCGGCCAGCGTGTGCGGGTCAAGCTCACCGAGCTCAACTCCGCCTCCAGGCAGATCAGCTTTGAGCTTGCCCGGTAGGCTCCCGGGCTGAAAGATAGACAGGCTTCGATTCAAACCCTGGAGTGTCAAGATGACGGTATCCTGCATCCTCTGCTGCTGCCTGCTTGCCCAGGCCGATGGCGGGTGGGAGCTCTCCGGCAAGACCGGCGGCTCCGAAGCCCGGCTCGACGCGCTGGCCAGGGAGCTCTCGACTTCCAGAGAGCTGGCGCTTGAAAAAACCCGCACAAGGTTGGAGNTGGCTCCCGGCAAGCTGTCNATTCGCTGGGTTATCCGGTTGCGCCGGTCCGGGGAAGGCCTTGCAGCCGTGAAGGCCGAGGCCGGGTGGACCGAGGTGGGGAAGACGGAGGTGGTCGTAACGATACCGGCCTGGAGGTACCTGGCCTTTCCTNCAAAGGTTCGCCGGGTGGTCGTTCACGAGGCTGTGCACGCCGTGATGGCCTCCAGGATNGGTACGGCCGAGGCCTACCNGGCCGTTCCGGCCTGGTTCAGGGAGGGNACAGCCCTGCTGGTTTCGGGAGAAGGGCNGGAAAGAGTCNATGANCGAATTTCCGCTACGCTGNTGAAGGGAGGCTCTTCCGCTGACTTNCTGGCGGGAGTGANCGGACGACAAGTCTATCCGGCNGAGGGCTACCTGTCGGTTCTCTGGATTGAACAGCGCCTGGGAACCTCGGGNTTCCGNGNGCTTCTCTCCCGCCTGGCGNAGGGTGGAGTTTTTAAGNCCGAGCTTGANAANNTCACCGGTTTACGGCTGGCAGGACTTGAAAAAGCCATGCTGCAGGGCTCTGCACGGCGGATCTCCAGGCGGATCTCAAGCTCCTCTGAGCGCCTTTTCAAGGAGGCTCTAGGGCAGGCTCAGGAGGGCCATTATGAGCGCTCACGCGAGAGCCTGAGCGCTCTGAGTAGTACTGGAAAGAGCATAGCGGTCCGTGATTCAGCCATTTTTCTGCATGCGAGAATGCTGGTCGAAGAAGGGCGCTATTCGGAGGCTGCCGGGCAGCTTGAGGGACTGCTGCGGAAGGGATACGAGGTACCCTGGGAGCCGGAGATTTTCGAACAGCTTGGCCGCTGTCGAGCCGGAATGGGAAAGCCTCGGGAAGCCATCCTGGTCTGGAAGATGGTGGCGGAGCGTTTTCCCCACGACAGCGCCGTCCAGGGACGTATTGCCGTTTTACTCGACAAGCTGAAATAGAGGGAGCGTTCGCCTTCCGGGTTCTGCTTAATCGAGGCGGCTCCTTGGGGTATCATTGACAAACTTTACCGGACCAAGGATCTGGCCCAAGGTGCTGGAGAATGACCGGAGATTAGGTTTTACTCATAATGCTGGTATCTTTGTATGAGGCCGTCAGATGTGTCGTGNCGGTCGCNCCGGGCATCAGNCCGCTGGAGTGCCGGCNGTTTAAGAAAAATTTTCGAGGTTGAGATGTCTTCGTTTAAACCCAAAGAAGAAATGAACCNGGCTGAGCGTTTCATGGCCTTCATCAAGGCGAATGAAAAGGTNTTCTGGGTGTTGCTCCTGGCGTTTTTAGGTTTCAGTTTCGCTTTCGGAACGCAGATCGCGAGCGTGATGGGCCCCAGCGGTCCAATGGTCAGGATTCGTGACGATCAGGAAATCTCCAGGGCGGAGTTCGATATCGAGAGCAAGGCCCTGAGGAATACTCTCGGGATGTCGAGCCCGCTGTTCACGATCGAGCCGTTCTTTCCGACCATGNCGCCCCAGCNGAAGTACNGGACGNTCTACCCGNNNGNNAAGCCGNCCGCAGACGCAANGNAGCANACTCAGCAGCCTAGGAGGAGGCCTCTCAACTACCGCGAGTTTCTTCTCTTTCGAGGCGCGGCNTTAGACCNGGGNCTCAAGATTTCCGATGCCGAGTTTGANGCGGCTTGCGGCGAGNTCTGGAAGNAGANCTATGCCACGCAGAAGGTTAACGATCCGGATTATCTTGNNGGGAAGAGGGGGATCCCTCTGCCCCAGGGAGGGCAGATGGATTTCAGGTTCCTGCAGGCGCAGAAGNCTGAGAAGGANAGAATCCTCGCCGAGCTCAACAAGAAACACATCTTTGATAAGAATCGCGTGATGCTTCAGCGGCGTTTCGCAGATCTCCTGTCCCGCCGCGGAATTCCGCCGCGAGTCCCGGACCCCGAGTTTGTCGAGGGCGACGAAGGGTCTGANAGCGCTTTTGCTAATGGTAAATCCNAATTTCAGGCGCGAGATTTCAGGTCTGCAAAGGCCAGCTTCCAGCGCGCCCTGGNTGGAGCGAAGGCGACCAATGACAGCAGCATCATCTCGCGGTGGATCCGCAGCTGCAAGGGAGAGCCGCTCATTTCGCTTCGCGCGTTCGATAAGAAGCTTCGAGACCTGCTTCTCATTGCCCGGCTCGATGAGCTCATCAGCTCCAGGNCCCAGGTCTCCGGCAAAGAGGCCTACGATGAATTCAAGAAGCTGCAGCACACCCGGAAGTTTGACTGGGTCAAGCTGACGGCTCCGGAAGAATTGTCGAAGAAGGTCAAGGAGNCGATTACCCCGGAAGAGCTCGAGACCTATTTCAATGAGAACANGGCCTCTTATAATTCCGACACCCGGCTGAGCTTCAAATACCTGACCGTTTCTATTGAGGGTTTTCTGAAGGAGGTCGAGGCGCAGGTGAAGGAAGAGGATCTTCTCATCGCCTACGAGGCCGACAAGGGCTTCTACGCCCGCNCCGGCATTCGGGCCGACGAGGGCATTTTNCAGCTNNTNAATGCCGAGGAGATGAAGGCGCGCGCCGAGCGGATTTACAAGCCGTATGAAGANGTGAAGGACAAGGTACGCGAGCGCCATGTACGCAAGGCCGCCTCCAGGAAGGTCAGGGAGTTCGCTACCAAGATCAAATCGCGTCTCTATCCCGGGAAGGCCGCTGGAGAGCAGGTCATCGAGCCCGACAAGCCCCAGGTCTCTTTCGAGGTGCTGGCGGCGGAATACGAGCAAGTAGAGGCGGNGGAGATTCCCTTNGTTACCCAGGCTGATGCGGAGGAGGTCATGGGGGAAGACGGCGNGGGCATCTACNGTGGAACNAACAAGACCACCATCGATTCCTGGTTCGGCGTTGCCAACAGGGAAGGCAGGAAATCAGGCAACTACGCCATCGCTGCCAGCCAGACGAGGAGCNTGAAGAGCGCAAAGTATATCTATGAGGACATCGAGGGNGCCACGACCCGCAACATAGCGAGCTTTACCTTCTTTTCCGATGTCGACATCAAGTCGCCCGGAGAGCGTACTCTCGAGGAGGCGCTCGAGGATGTCACCGCCGATCTTCACAAATCGAAGGTCGTCGAGTTGCTCGCCGATGCCTGCAAAGAGAAGGTTGAGTCGCTCAAGGACACGCCGGAAAAATTCGCTGGTCTTGCCGGAAGCGAGATCGAGGTCGCCTTCGATGAAGAGACCGGATTCAAGTCCACCTTCGGTGAAAAGGAAGACTCCGGCGGAGCCTTTCTTCGCAGTAATGGGTCCATCCTGGTTCCCGGCGAAGCAGATGATGATGGAAAGGTCGTCGACGAGCCCCACCCTTCCTCCTCGGCCCTGGTGAGCGCCGCTTTTAATATTACCGAGGAACCNTCCAAAGACGGCAAGCAGCCNGGCGGGCTCGCCTTCGCCTCCGACAATAAGGAGAGCGCCTGCTTCATCGTGCGCTATGTCTCGCGGCAGAATCCTGATCCGGCTGATTTCGAGACCAGCCGTCCGCGCATTGTCAGAACCCTGAAGGGCGTGAAGGAGAAGGATGTGTTAGAGAACGAGGTGGCCGTTTTCTGGAAAGCGGCGGGCGATGAGGATGCGGATGGAGTNTTCAATTCTGACGATAACTGCGTCAACATCCCCAATCCAAGCCAGGTCGATACAGATCTCGATAGCGCAGGAGACGCCTGCGATACNGATGACGACAATGACGGGTTCGTAGACGAAGAAGATAATTGTCCGGTCGTGGCGAACCCGCTCCAGAAAGATGCCGATGGAGATGAGATTGGCGACGCCTGTGACCAATCTGAGTCGACGACTCCGGCCGCGGCCGAGCCCAGCGCGGGCTGAGAGCTCCCGGCAGTCCGTAAGTCCGGTCAGAACCCCCGCATGATTTCTTCGAGACCCGCATCGATCTCGTCAGCGCAGTTCCTGTAGCCGTTGATATCGAGGCCGATGGGATCACTGATGTCCCGTTCGGCCACCAGGCGGAGCTTGCGCTCCATCTCTTCCGCCGACAACTCACAGCTCGCCGCAAGAGCTGCGATCCCCAGCTTGTGGGNGCTGGTGAGCGCGTAGATNCGGTCGGCCTCCTCGAGGATCTCCAGCGACAGCGGGCTCGATTGATGGGATTCGATGTCGCAGCCCCGCTCCTTCATTACGTCAACGGACTCTTCGCTTGCGCAGCTGCCGCCGAAGGCCGATGTNCCGGCCGAGAGGATCCTGTAGCCCAGCCCCTCGAGCTGTTCGACCTCCACCTCCAGCTTGCGCGCGAGGCGCTTCTTGAACAGGGCCTCGGCCATCGGGCTGCGGCAGGTATTGCCGGTACAGACGAAGAGCACGGTGGCACCTCTGGCAGCGCCCTCGAGCTCTTCAACGCTGAGGCAGCCTTCGCGGAGCACCTCGAAGCCGCCTGGTTTCATCCGGATGACGGTCGAGGCCTGCTCCAACGCTACCGGTCCTCCGTCAAGGATACCGTCAATCCTCCCCTCGAAGTAGCTCCTGACCTCTTCGGCATTGACGGCCGGGGCGCTGCCGGCGGGATTCGCGCTGGGAGCGAGCAGAGGGCCCGAGAGCTGCTCCAGGAGGGCGCGCGCCGTGATGGAAGCCGGNACCCTGAANCCTGTNGTTTCNANNTTGCCGGGACCGGCGGTGGGAAGGACGATTGTCAGCGGGCCGGGCCAGAANCGTTTCATCAGCCGCTCGGCAGCTATCGAGGGTGACGTGCAGCGGTGGATGGCCTCACGGGCATCCGCGACCAGCAGGGTGAAGGGCTTGTCGTCCGGACGATCCTTCAGCTCTTTCAGCTTCTTTGAGGCGTCCTCTCTTCCCTGCAGAGCTCCGAGTCCGTAGACCGTCTCGGTCGGGAATGCGAGCACTCCGCCGTTTTCGAGAATCCCTGNCGCCTCAGCGATGGGCTCGGGNNCCGGGGCNGNCGAATCTACTGATATCCAGGTGGTCATGTCAGGAGCCACTTCAGATGGAAGCGGCGACAATGACAAGCTTATTCACCTGACTTTTGCCCCCTCCCGGGTNCCGGGCATGAGAAAANNCNNNCGATTTTTCCGGGTCCGGAGAATAATCTTTCCGATGGCCGAGCCGGGGGCTTTCGAGGGTCTTTCATCCGTTGTTCTGTGGGTTATGATAGGCGCTTTTCATCGGGGGAGGTTTCTCCATGTCTCTGCTTGTTGTCGGTTCCGTCGCTCGCGATACGATCCGTACTCCTCACGGGGAGATCCAGGACGCGCTGGGCGGGGCGGCCGTTTATTTTTCTCTCGCCGCCTGCAACTTTACCGAGGTGCGGCTGGTCGGAGTCGTTGGAGACGACTTCGGAGACGGTGACATCGANCTGCTGCGATCCAGGGAGATTGATCTCGCCGGGNTGCAGATCGTCGAGGGCGGCAAGACCTTCCGCTGGAGCGGGGAATATTCAGAAGATATGAATTCCCGTGAGACCCTCTCGGTCGAGCTCAATGTTTTTGAGCATTTTGAGCCGGTTCTGCCCCCCGACTACATCAGCTCGAGCTTCGTGTTNCTGGCCAACGCATCGCCGGCAACCCAGCTCAGCGTGCTGGAGCAGGTCGAGTCACCTGTTTGCGTCATGGCTGACACGATGGATCTCTGGATAGACATAGCCCGGGATGAGCTGGTGGAGCTGCTCGGACGTATCGATGGGATCTCTCTCAACGATTCCGAGGCNCTCCAGNTGACCGGNTGCCGCAACCTGATCGATGCGGGCCAGGCGATCCTGGGCATGGGACCGGCCAATGTCATCGTGAAGAAGGGAGAGCACGGGGCTGTTCTCTTTACAGCCTCGGGCGTTGTCGCTCTTCCGGCCTACCCGACCGGCAGAGTCGTTGATCCGACCGGCGCGGGAGACAGCTTCGCGGGCGCCCTCATGGGCTCGCTCGCGCGGGATGGCTCCGTCGATGAGGAGAGGCTCAAGGCCGCCATAGCGTACGGTTCGGTGGTGGCCTCTTTTACCTGCGAGGGCTTTGGCACCGTCAGGCTGGCGGAAATCGGCGAAGAAGAGATCAAGGATCGCTTTTTGAAGTATTGCGAGTCACTGCAAATCAGTAGATGATTCATGTCATTAATTATGGCCTCCATAGCGCGGCGGAGCCACCAGGCTCCCGGTGTTGAGCGGGGATCGGATACCCCGGGGATTTTGTTTGAATGAAGACCTCTGAAGTACGCGACAAGTTTTTGAATTATTTCAGCGACAGGGACCACGCTGTCCTGCCGTCGAGCCCATCGATTCCGCATGGAGACAAGACGCTCCTCTTTACCAACGCGGGCATGGTGCAGTTCAAGGACATCTTCACCGGGCGCGAGGAGCGCTCGCATCCGCGCGCCACCACGGTGCAGAAGTGCGTACGGGCCGGGGGCAAGCACAACGATCTCGACAATGTCGGCTACACCAGCCGCCACCTGACCCTCTTTGAGATGCTGGGCAACTTCTCCTTCGGGGATTACTTCAAGAAGGATGCCATCTCCTTTGCCTGGGAGCTGATCACCGAGGGCTACGGTCTCGATCCCGCCGGGCTCTGGGCCACCGTCTTTCGGGAGGACGATGAGGCCTGGGAGCTGTGGAAGGAGATCTCCGGCCTGCCGGATGACCGGATCGTGCGCCTTGGCGAGAAAGACAACTACTGGAGCATGGGGGATGTCGGTCCCTGCGGACCCTGTTCCGAGATTCTTCTCGATCGGGGGGACGCCTTTGGAGAGGCCGACGTGGAGAACGGGGAGCGCTTCTTCGAGCTCTGGAATCTTGTCTTCATGCAGTTCAGCCAGTCGGCGGATGGAGAGAAGACGTCTCTTCCGCGGCCGAGCATCGATACCGGGATGGGACTCGAGCGCATGGCCATGGTCATGCAGGGTGTGGATACAGTCTACGAGACCGATGTTCTGCGCGGTCTCATCCGCGAGGTCGAGAAGCTGACCGGCGTCGCGTACGACCCCGGCGAGAAGGGGGTTCCGCATCGAGTCCTCGCCGACCATATTCGCTCCCTCGTCTTCTGCCTGGCCGATGGGGCGGAGATTTCCAACGAGGGCCGCGGCTACGTTCTCAGGAGAATTCTCAGGCGCGCCGCGCGCTACGGACGCAAGCTGCAGGCCGAGGGCTCCATCCTGAACCGTCTGGTGGGCGTGGTGGTGGACAGCATGGGAGAGGCCTATCCCGAACTCGTCGACAACCAGGAGTTTATCACCCAGGTGATCAGGAGCGAGGAGGACCGCTTCGGGAAGACCCTCGACCGTGGAATAGAGCTCTTCGAGAATGAGATCGGAAGGATGTCGGGGGCCGGCGAGAAAACCGTCAGCGGAGAGAAGATGTACCTGCTCTGGGACAGCTACGGCTTTCCGGCTGACCTGACCCAGAGAATGGCGGAGGAGGCAGGCTTTGGTGTCGACATGGAGCGCTTCGAGGAATGTATGGGTGAGCAGCGTGAGCGCAGCCGCCAGGCCTCGGACTTCTCCGTGACCACGAGCTTTGATTCCCTGCCCGAGACGGAATTCGTCGGCTACGAGAGCCTGGGCTGCGAAGGCGAGCTGCAGGCTGTAGAGGAGGCGGATGGCTCGCTGCAGGTCGTTCTTTCCCGTTCACCATTTTATGGTGAGAGCGGCGGACAGGTGGGGGACCAGGGGGTTATCTCCGGCACCAACTTCCGCCTGGCTGTGGAGAACACGCAGCGCGATGGCGGTCGCATGATCCACGTCTGCAGGCTGGTCGAAGGAGAGGCGGGAGAGCTTGCCGCCGGGGCCGCCGTCAAGGCGGAGGTCGATGATGCCACGCGCAGGGCGACCGAATGCAATCATTCCGCCACCCATCTTCTTCACGCGGCCTTGAGGGAGATCCTGGGCGAGCACGTCCACCAGAAGGGATCGCTGGTCGATCCCTCGCGCCTGCGTTTCGACGTTACCCACTTCAGCGGTATCGAGCCGCAGGAACTTCAGCAGGCGCAGGAGCTCGTCAACCGGCAGGTGCGTGCGAACCTGCCGGTTGAGATCAGCGAGATGGATAAAGATGAGGCCATCGAGCAGGGGGCCATGGCCTTCTTTGGAGAAAAGTACGGCGACAGGGTGCGGGTTGTTCGAATGGGAGATTTTTCCGTCGAACTTTGCGGTGGAACGCACGTTTCCCGCACCGGAGACATCGGGTTTTTTACCCTGACGAGCGAGGGATCGGTTTCCTCCGGCGTACGCCGGGTCGAGGCGCTGACCGCCGGGCAGGCCGAGGGCTGGTTTGATGGCCGGGTTCAGCTCGTCGATGACCTGTCGAANCTGCTGAAGGTCTCCTCNGACCGGGTGGAGGAGAGGGTCTCCCGCCTGCTCGAGGAGAACAAGGAGCTGAAGACGAGGGAGCCCGCTCCCGCTCCAGCGGCGGCCGGTGACCTGGAGAAGAAAAAGATCGGCGATATTCTTTTCGTCTCCGGGATTTTTGAGGGTCTCGAAGGAAAGGGCCTGCGGGATTGTTTCGATCGGGTAAAGAAAGAAGCAGACAAGGTCATCGCCGTGCTGATCGCTCCCGGGGAAGGCAAGGTCCAGGTGTTGGTGGCCGTGACNCCCTCGCTGACGGCGGAGGGCTGGAAGGCCGCCGATGTTTTCCAGGCCGGAGCGGAGCACATTGCAGCCAGGGGAGGGGGCCGNCCGGAGATGGTGCAGGCTGGCGGAACGAACCCCGAGGGTGCCAGGGCNGCCCTGGAGGCCATGGAGAGCCGTGTAGGGCAGGGNCCAGGCGAGTGAGACGGATTTCTTTTCGGTCCTTGGGCATCGCTTGACATCGTCTTCCGTGAAAACTAAAATGGCCCGATTATATTTTGAGCNGAAGATGCGATGGCACCTAAGCTCTTCATTTTCAAACAGTTAAAAGACCTATTGAATCCGGTGGAATTATGGCAGTCCCAAAGAGACGCACATCCAAGTCTAAAAAAGGCATGAGGCGGTCGCATCACAGGCTCACCGTGCCTTCCCTGGTGAAATGCAGTAATTGCAGCGCCATGAAACCGAGGCATCGGATCTGCCCGGAATGTGGTTACTACCGGGGTAAAGAAGTTATCGCGGCTGAGGACTTTCTCGCTTGAGACTTCCGATTGCGGTTGATGCCATGGGCGGAGATCGCGCTCCCGCTGCGGTGGTTCGTGGGGCCTTGAAGGCGGTTGAAGAGATGGAGGGACTCCGGGTCGAACTTGTCGGCTCCGAGCCCGAGATCCTGCGTGAGCTCGAGGCCGAGGCCTGGGAGGGGGACTCCATCACGGTGGTCCCCGCCTCCGAGACGGTTGGCATGGGTGAGAGCCCGGTGGAGGCGGTAAGGAGCAAGAAAGATTCCTCCGTTTCCGTCGGCCTGAAGAGGGTCCGGGATGGGCAGGCCTGCGCCTTGGTCAGCGCGGGAAATACCGGCGCCAGCGTGGCGGCATCCACGCTCTTGCTGCGAACTCTGCCCAAGGTCAGGAAGGCCGGCATCGCCGTGGTATTGAATGTAGGCATCAAGCCTCTCATCCTCATGGATGTCGGGGCCAATGTTGAGGCTCGGCCTGAGCACCTGGTGCAATACGGAGTCATGGCGAGTCTCTACGCCTCGATGATCCATTCGGTGGAAGACCCGTCGGTCGGCCTTCTGAATATCGGCGAAGAGAACGCCAAGGGGAATCGCCTGGCCAAACAGACACACGACCTCTTCTGCGCCAGCGATGTGAGCTTTCGCGGTAACGTGGAGCCGGGGGAATTGTTCAGGGGAGCCTGTGATGTGGCGGTATGTGATGGTTTTACCGGAAATATCGTTCTCAAGCTCGCCGAGGGGCTGGCGGAGCGTCTCTTCCTGATGTTTAAGGACGGCGCCNGCCAGGTTGTTNCAGAGCTTGCCGATGCCAGGGATGTCGGTGGCGGGGAGNCCGATTCAGCCGTNTCGGNGCTTGTTCAGGCGGCCCTTGCCAGGCTCGGAGACACGATAGATTACGCCNAGTCCGGCGGCGCGCCCCTGCTNGGCGTCAACGGTACGGTTATTATTTCTCACGGNCGCAGCGGNNCCAAGGCCATCAGCAACGCCATCCGGATGGCGAATAAAATGGCGGAGGTCGACATCAATAGCGAGATCGTGCAGAATCTACGCACGCTTTCGAGCGAGNCCGAGCCGGGTGGAGAAGCCGGCGNTGCGGACTGCTCAGCGGATTGAAGNGGAGCTNATTAGAGGTAGNNANGATGTACGAATGTCGCATAGCCGGTACGGGCAGNTATGTGCCGGAGAAGGTCCTGACCAATACGGACCTGGAGAAGATCNTNGAGACCAGTGATGAATGGATCATCAAGCGTACTGGTATTCGNGAGCGCCGAATCGCCGCGGAGGATCAGTCAACCAGNGATCTCGCCCTGGAGGCCGCGCGGGTGGCCCTCGACCGGGCCGGGCTTGCGGCCGAAGATCTCGACGCCATCATCCTNGCCACCCTGACGCCCGATACTTATTGTCCCGCCGGNGCCTGCTATGTGCAGAACCTGCTTGGCGCGACCAATGCCTGCGCCTTNGACCTCAGNGCGGCCTGTACGGGTTTCGTCTATGGAATCACCGTGGGCTCGAGCCTGGTNCGANCCGGGNTACATAAAAACGTACTCGTTCTCGGGGCCGAGACGCTGTCGAGGTTTATTGATTACACCGACCGCAANACCTGCATCCTCTTTGGAGATGGGGCGGGCGCCGCTGTCCTTTCGAGGGCGGAGGAGGGCNGTGATTCGAGGNTGCTCGATCATTACCTGCGCTCAGATGGAGGCGGCACAGACCTCATNATCATGCCGGGCGGCGGCGCCAGNCGGCCNNCCTCCCATGACACGGTTGATGGAAAGCTGCATTTTCTCTCNATGCAGGGCAACGACGTCTTCAAGTTCGCCACCAAGAGCATGCAGACCCTCATCGAGACAGCCATCGAACGTAACGAGCTGTCGGTCGACGATCTTGACCTCGTCGTTCCGCACCAGGTGAACTCACGTATCATCGACACCGTTCTTCGCAAGGTTGANATTCCCAAGGAAAAGATCTACCTCAATCTTCAGCGNTACGGCAACACCTCCGCGGCCTCNGTTCCCATGGCCNTGCATGAGGCTGTAGAGGAGGGGCGGGTCCAGNCAGGAAACCTGGTCCTCCTGGTGGCCTTCGGGGCAGGCCTGACCTGGGGTTACAACCTGGTTCGCTGGTAGGCGGGTATCGTTTCCAGCGNCGGCCCGGCGGCAGTGGCAATCCAACAGATACAGGAACCGGATATGAACGTTGAGNGTGAGAATACCAATTTCGCCTGTCTCTTCCCCGGGCAGGGCGCGCAGGCTATCGGCATGGCCGCTGATCTTTGCGAAGCTTCCGGCCGTGCGCGGGAGGTGTTTCGCCGCGGAGGCGAGATCCTGGGCTTCGANGTNCTGGCGATCTGTTCCGANGGNCCGGCCGAAGAGCTCAACGCCACGCGGGTGAGCCAGCCGGCTATTTTTCTTCATTCGATGGCGGTTCTCGAGGCTCTCGCCGAACGCCGNGGTATCGAGGGCNGCTTCGGNCAGGGCCTGGCCGCCTCGGCGGCCTCNGGCCTGAGCCTNGGCGAGTACTCGGCCCTGGTCTTTGTGGGCGCGCTTCAATTTGAAGATGCCCTGGAGATCGTGGGCAAGAGGGGAGAGTTTATGCAGGAGGCCTGTGACGAGAGCAGCGGGACGATGGCTGCNGTGGTCGGTATGGACGCGGCCGAGCTCGAGGCGGTGGTTTCATCGGGNCGTGAAGATGGCCTCGTGGTGGGNGTGGCAAACTATAANTCTCCAGCNGAGATGGTGATCTCGGGGACATGCGAGGGTGTCGAGGAGTGNTCGCGGAGACTGGAGGCGGCCGGNGCCAGGAAGGTGGTCGCGCTGCGGGTGGCCGGCGCCTATCANTCGNCCCTCATGNANTCGGCGACCAGGAAGCTTCAGCCCTGGCTGGCAGAGCTGGCCATCTCGCCGCCGCGNCTGCCCTTTTTCGCGAATTATTCCGGTACCCGGGTGGATGATCCGGAGGAGATCCGGGAGGGTCTGCTGCGCCAGATCGAGAACTCGGTCAGGTGGGAGCAGTGCGTGCGCGGTGTCCTGGGCCTGGATTGCTCCACGGCGCTGGAACTGGGGCCGGGAAAGGTTTTGAGAGGGCATGTACGGAAGATTGATCGAGAGGCCGTTGTAGAGTCTATTGGCACTCTGGAGTCTCTGGATAATCTGGAGGGTGTTCCTGTATAGGATAGGGCCAGTTCAGAGTTGTTGATTTTTTCAGAAAAATGAATCGATGAGCGAATCTTTACAGCATCTCAAAGG
>PAOC01000135.1 GCA_002708465.1 Planctomycetota bacterium | reverse complement strand
TCGATCGAGGTCTGGAGCGAGGGAATGCGCAACGCCTACGACTTCGACTTCGCGCCTAGCGGCGCCGTCTTCGGCTGGGATTCCGATGGTGAACGAGATGAGGGGATGAGCTGGTATCGCTCCTGCAGAATCTACCACTTCACTCCCGGCGCCGACTGCGGCTGGCGCTCGATCGGCTCCGGCAAGGTGCCGACCTACGCGCTCGACAGCGTCCGGCCGACTGCCGAGGTGCACCGCGGCTCGCCGACCGGGGTAGAGATCTACGATCACGAGCTCTTCGATGCCTCTTACCGCGGCGGCATCTTCGCCCTCGACTGGACCCTGGGGCGGATCTACCTCTTCAGGCCCGAGGCCGCCGGGGCGAGCTACCAGGCCGAACCCGAGACCTTCCTGCGCACCAACGGACGGGTCTCCTTCGCGCCCAGCGACATCGAGACCGCTCCCGATGGCTCCCTGCTGGTGTCTTCGGGAGGCCGCGGAGTTGCCGGGTCGATCTACAGGATCAGCCTTAAGAAGAAGCCTCCCGCGAAAAACAGAACAGCGCCCGCCTCCCTGCTGCGGGTGCTTGACGCCCCGGAGCCCCTGAGCGCCTGGTCGCGAGCGGGCTGGCAAGGCGAAGCCCGCAAGCTCAGCAGCACGCCCTTCCTGGAATTTCTCGGCTGTCTCGGCGTGGGGTCGGCGCAATGCGGCTCCCCCAGGCGCTGTCTGCGCGCGCTGGAGGTCTGCATCGGGCTCTTTGATGGGGTGGCCCCGCTCGCCTCCAGCCTGGCGGCGAGCTGCCAGCACGCGAGCGTCCGCGCGCAGGCCGCCCGCTGGCTCGGCGTTCATGGCAAGCCCGCCGAGCTGGAGCCCCTGGTCAAGGACGACTCGGCTCTTGTCCAGCGCAACGCGGTCGAAAGCGCCGCGCGCTTCTGGGAAACCCCCGGCTCGGCCTCCCTCGTGAAGGCCGTATTCCACCTCGCCGGCAGCGGTGACCGCCGACTGCGGCAGGCCGTCATCTCCTCGCTCTCGCATCTCGACCCCACCCGTCTCCCGGCGGCGAAAACGGCCGGTGAAAAGATCGTCCGCGGCTGGGTGCTGGCACGGGCCACGGCACGGGGAGAGCTGCCCGGGGAAAGCCTCGAACTCGGCCTCGAGCTTCTTGCCGAAAAGACCACGGGAACAGAAGACCGCCTCGATGCCCTGCGGCTCATCAACGCCACCTTCGACCGCCTCGAGGCGGGCGAAGATCCGCGCTACGCGACCTTCGACACCCAATGGGACCGCGTAGACCTCTCAGGCCGCCGGGACGCCGTAAAGCGGGTTCTGGACGCTATCGAACCCCTGACCGGCACCGGCGACCACCGCCTCATCATCGAGGCTCGTCGCCTGGCGGGCAAGCTCGGCTCCAGCTCTCCCGGGCTCGCGGCGCGCATGGCCGCCGACACCGCGGCCAGCTCCCCCGCCGCAGACGACATGTTCCTGCTCTGGTGCCTGGCAAGGCTGAAAGGTGAGTGGTCCGCTGAAACGATACGCAAGGTCGCTGGCATCGGCCTCGACCTGCCCGCCAAGATCCGTTCACAAGGAGTCGGCCGGGACAACAAGTGGAACACCTACGCGCGAGCGATCTGGGAGCGTTTACTACACCGTCACCGGGAGCTTGGAGCCGCCATCGTGGCCGATCCCCGCTTTGGCGACCCCGAGCATCTCGGCATGATCGCCGGGGCCGCAAAGGAAACGCGCGTCAAGGCCGCCGCCATCCTGCTGAAAAAGCCCCTTCCGAAAGACGCCCCCTCCATCGGCAAGGTCCTCGATTATCTCAACTCCCAATCCNACAAAAAGGACCGAGACGCGGTCCAGNACCTTCTCAGAAAGCTCGCCGGGCGGAGAAATCTGCGCGGCCGGGCNCTTGATGGTCTTTCCCGCGCTCCCGCGCCCAACGACCGNGAGCTCTTNCTCGACGCGCTCTCCGGCGACGACCTGCTGCTCGTATCGACGGCCCTGAAGGGNCTCGATCGGCTGGAAAACCCCGCCGAACCGTCCNCCGAGGCGTTTGAGCTGGTGCGCTGGATCCATCTCGCCGACTNCGACCCNACCCACCTGGGTCTGCGCGACAAGCTCGCTCGTCGGCTCGAAAAGCTCACGGACTCGGACTGCGGCTACCGGACCGGCGTGAAAAAGAGCCAGGGAGCGGCCCTCGACTGCTGGCGGGAGTGGATCGAAAAGNCCCTTCCGGAGCGAAAAAGCGAGCTCGATGANCTCCTCGCGGGCCNGCTNGCCGGAGAGNAGCTCGTTGAAGAGCTCNTCTCNACCGTCCCCTGGAAATCCGGCGACGCCGGACGCGGCAGGAAGGTCTTCGAAGCCCGCTCCTGCGGCAGNTGCCACCACCTCGATGGCGGGGGACAGCGAGTGGGCCCCGACCTGCGCGGAGCCGCCCGGCGGCTGGGGAGAAAAGCCCTCCTCACCGAGATCATCCTGCCCGACAAGCTGGTGACGAAACGCTACTACCTGACGGAATATATCCTGAAGAAAGGCGAGGTGGTCCAGGGCCGCCNGGTCTACTCCGCTCGTAACGCCCTGGTGACCATCACCCGGCAAGGACGCTACCGNCGGCTGGATCCTTCGGNGATTATCGAGTCAAGAACGCGGGCGCTGTCGCTGATGCCGGCGGGACTCCTCTCCGGNCTGGAGCCCCTATCCATCGCCGATCTCGTCGCCTACCTGGAGAAATTCTGAGCGAACAAATGGACAACGGCAAGAAGATCCAACGCAACATCCTGCTCTTCACGTGCATTGGGCACGCGATGACACATGTCTACATCCACCTCTTCACNGCNATCCAGCCTGAGATCAGGAGCTCCTTCGATGGCCTGGGTGCCGAGGAGNTGACCTCGCTGGCCTCGATCAGCCTGGTGCTCTTCGGCGTCGGCGCCATACCCGCCGGCTGGCTGAGCGACCGCTATGGAGAGAAGCCTCTGCTGGTAGCCTTCTTCCTCCTGTCCGCCGCCGGCGGAGCGGTCACGGGATTCGCCAACACTACCTGGCAGCTCGCCGNCGGCTTCGCCCTCATCGGGCTGGGTACCAGCATCTACCATCCCGTCGGCCTGGCGCTGATCTCCAAGGGAATCAGCGGGCCGGCGAAGGCAATGGGCATCAACGGCCTCTTTGGCAGCCTTGGAACCGCCCTGAGCCCTCTGGCCGCCAGGCAGCTGACCCACTGGACGGGAGACTGGAGATGGGCCTTCATTGGCCTCGCCGTCCCGATGATCGTGATGGCGTTTCTGCTGGGATTCTCCGACACGGGAGGGAAAAGAACCACCGATGCGNCTGACGAAGAGAACCGCGCGCCGNGCGGAGGCCGATCGATCGTCGGCCTGCTGCTGACCGCGATGCTCTTTGGCGGCATCTACTACAGCCTGATCATCACCATGCTGCCGGATCGGCTCGCCGCTGGGGCCGACAATTCCAAGCTGCTGGGAGGCATCGTCGGAGAAGGCTATCTACCGTTCATCGTCTTCTTCATCGGCGGCCTCGGGCAGGTGGCCGCCGGCCACTGGATGGAGAACCGTGAGGGCCGCGGCCTCTACGTCATCATCCTCGCGGGCACCGTTCCGCTGATCTACCTGAGCGGAATGCTCGACGGTATGCGGCTGCTGATCGGCGCCAGCGCGATGGCCTTCTTCATGTTCGCGGTGCAGCCTGTGGAAAACACCCTGCTCGCCCGCTACACGGCTCCCGGTATGCGGGGAAGAATCTACGGCCTGAAATTCATCCTCACCTTCGGCGCCGGCATGGGCTCCGGAACGGCTCTCAGCGGCTGGATCAGCGAAGGCAGCGGGCTGGAGGCGGTCTTCACCGTGGCCGCCTGTTTCGCCGCGGCATCGCTCCTGATGGCGACCCTGGCGCGCGCGCTCAAACCCCGGGACAGGAATCCCGGCGGCGGCGAAGTGGATACGGCGGACAAGAAGGAGACCTGAGCGGCCTCGCCCGGAAAGAAANACTCGACAGGATCCCAATCGGGGCGGAGGATGATTCCTGCCAGGCCGGCTGAGACAGGTTATGCCGGTCGAAGATTGTCCCCGGAAACGAAGGCCTCGTTGATGCCATGCCGTTGATCCAAGTCTCAAGCCTTTCGAAAAAACGCCGCGGCGCCTGGGAAATCCGTCGCCGGGAAAAGATCCTCTTCCCCCCTGAGCGGGTCTGGAGCGCCCTGACCGAGCCCAGGGAGCTGACAGCCTGGTGGTGCGATGAGGCGGAGCTGGACCTGCGCCCGGGAGGCATCTATTCCTTCAGCGGAAAGACCGTCTACCCGACCAGGGAAACGGAAGGTAATTTCGAGATCCTCGACATCGAAGATTTGTCCCGCCTGGAATACCGCTGGTTTATAGCTGAGGTTGAAACCACTGTGCTCTACGAGCTGGAATCGAACCTCGAGCAGACCGAGCTTACCGTCACCCAGAGCGCCGAGCGCTGTCCGGTCTGGACCTCCAGCGACAGCCAGCCGAACTGGTGGTGGACCGCTCTGCCGACCCTGCGCACCTTCATCGAGGACGGCGCTCCCGAGCTCCGCCTCGACTACGCGAAGGCTGCCGCGAAATCTCCACAACGATTCGAGGCCTCGATTCCAACCTACGCCTGGCTGGTCTGGAGCAAGCTCTTTGACCCGGCCGAAGTCCAGCGTTGGTGGCCGCCGAGCCCGCTGGCGATGTCACCCGAGGGTGGGGCGGAGCCGCCGGAGGGCTGCGGGCCGGCAAGCCGCGAGGTGATCAGCCTGGAGCCCCCTCAGCGGCTGGAGAACGACTGGCACTGGAAGGATGGCTCGGTGAGCCGCATAGAATGGGGCCTCACCGAAACCGACGGAGAGGACACCCTCGTTTCGATCACCGACCACCATCCGGCCGAAGAGGAAGCCGACAGGATCCAGCGTGCGATCTACTGGGCAAGCACCCTGCTGAGTCTTCTGCAGGTAAGCCGTACCGGCTCCGCGCCGGAAGAATACCAGGAGCGCTGAATGGAGCCTCCCCTCTCTCCAGTACAGCTGGGCGCGTCGCTCGATGATTTCTCCAGCCTCCACGTCCTCGTGCTTGGCGACCTGTTCCTCGACATCTACCTCGAAGGCGAGATGTTCGAGATTTCGAAGGAGGGCCCCATCCCTGTGGTGAGGCTCGATTCCCGCGTCGGGACGCCGGGAGCCGCCGGCAACCTCGCCTGCTCCCTGAAAAACCTGGGAGCCTCGGTCTCCCTGGTCAGCATTGTCGGCGAAGACACCGCTGGAGATGACCTCCTCAGCCAGATGGGAGAAAAAAGTATCGACACCAGCGCGGTCATTCGCCAGCCCTCGAAGCCGACCCTGACCTATACCAAGATCCGCGCCCGGGTCGAGAGCGCCCCCTCACGGGAGATCCTGAGGATGGACGTGCTCCCCGACGCGCCCATCGACAGCTCCATCGAGGACCGCGTGCTGGCCTCTATCGAGGAGAGAGCCGCCGAGCTCGACGGAATCATCGTGCTCGACCAGGTCGACCACCTGGTCACGAAACGAATCCTTGGCCGGCTGACGGCGATGGCCACCGAACACAACATCTTCCTGCAGGGAAGCTCTCGTGAGCGCCTGGCGGAATTTCAGAACTTTGACCTGGTCATCCCCAATGACCAGGAGGCGCTGGGCGCCATCCAGAAAACATCCGGGGAGCTCTCCCACGTTGAACTGGCCGGGCAATTACGCCAGCTGGGATCACATGACGAGGTGCTGCTGACCCTCGGCCCGGGCGGCATGGCGGCTCTCGGCCGAGACCAGGCTGAAGCCGTCCTCCTCCCTAGCCACGCCCGCGAGATCCTGGACGTCACCGGCGCGGGAGATGCCGTCTCTTCCACGGTGCTGCTGGGAAAACTTTCGGGCTGGGATCTCCATTCGGCCGCGTGGGCCGCCAGCAGGTGCGCATCCATCGTCATCGGCCGTGTAGGCACGCACCACGTAAGCCTGCAGGAGCTGCGCGATGCCCTCGCCGAGGGCTGAGAGGCCGCGGCTGTTTCCGACCGGACACAAGAAAAGCCAAGACCCCCTTGGAACCTCGGCTTTTCTTTTTACCACCAGTCTCTTCACTTCCCCTCCGCCAGGGCGACCACTTGGTTGAGAAGACCCTTTGGCGCACAGCTCCATACGAAGCAGGCCGGAGTTCAAACCTCCAACCTCGGGAAGCGCTGGTGTACCACCACTGAATACTCGAAGAAAGGCAGGCTCTCGAAACAGATCATGCAAAGACCAGATCTTCTGGAGGCCTTACCTCGTTCTGCTCTCTCACCCTCGTGGTTGAACGGGATCGTACACAGACGGCGACGATGCGTCAAAGCCTTATTCCCATAACCCTGAAGTTAATCGCCGAAAACCGGACTCTATCCCCGAAAAGAACGAATCGGCCACCTCGACCCCCAGGACAAATCAAGACCGGCTCCCCCTTACTTGAAGAGGTATTCCAGATCATCCGTGGTCATATCGCCAACCAGGCTGTCAGAACCNGTGACGATGGAGTCTGCCAGCTTGCGCTTTGACTCCTGGAGATCGGCGATTCGCTCCTCGATCGACTCGCCGGAAACAAACCTGTANGCGAAGACCTTCTTGTCCTGCCCGATCCGGTGAGCCCTGTCGATCGCCTGGGCTTCTACCGCCGGATTCCACCAGGGGTCGAGGATAAAGACATAGTCGGCGGCCGTGAGGTTGAGACCNACACCGCCGGCCTTGAGGCTGATGAGGAAGAATTTCACATTCGGATCATTCTGGAAATGATCGACCCGNCCTTCCCGGTTGGTGGTCTTGCCATCAAGGTACTCGTANACCTTTCCCTGCNCGTCAAGCTGCTTGCGCAAAAGCGCCAGCAGCGAGGTGAACTGCGAGAAGATAAGGACCTTGTGACCCTCGTCCTCTACCTCGTTCAGCATCGACAGGAGAACCTTGAACTTGCCCGAGTTGTGGTCGAGGTACTCGTCGCCGATCAGCGCGGGATGGCAGGCCGCCTGGCGCAGACGCAGNAGCGCCTCCAGGATGTGGAGCTTCGACCGCCCCATGCCCTGCTGAGCGACCTTGGAGAAAATGTTGGTTTTCGCCGCCCGCTTGATCTTGTTGTAGACCTTCTTCTGCTCGGGCTCCATCTCGCAGGTGATGGTCTCCTCGATTTTCTCCGGCAGATCGGTGGCGACCTCCTCCTTCNTGCGCCGCAGGATAAAAGGCCGCAAGGTCTTCTGCAGTCTCTTGAGACTGATCGAGTCGGCATCGATGCCGGAACCGAANCGCGATTTGAAAGATTCGGCGGANCCGAGCATTCCCGGATTGAGGAAATTATACAGCGACCACAGCTCGCCGAGGTGATTCTCCACCGGGGTACCACTGAGGATGATCCGCCTCTCAGCCTGCAATAAAAATGACGACTTGGCGCTCTGCGATTCAGGATTCTTGATCGCCTGGCCCTCGTCGAGAATCGCGTATAAGAAGTTCTCTTTTACCAGCTTGTCGATATCACGGCGCAAGGTCCCGTAGGTGGTCAGGATAATGTCGTACTCATCAAGCTTTTCGAGCAGGGCGAAACGCTTCGGGCCGGTATAGGAGACCCCCTGGAGATGGGGCGTAAACTTCTTGATCTCACGCAGCCAGTTGAAGATCAGCGACTTGGGACAAACCACGATGCTGGGTCCCTTGCGGCCCTCTTTTTTGAGCAGGTCGAGATGGGCCAGCGCCTGGGCCGTCTTTCCCAGTCCCATATCGTCGGCCAGGCAACCTCCCCAGCCCATCTGATCCAGGAAGCGCAGCCACCCCAGGCCGACCTTCTGGTAGCCGCGCAACTCGCCCTTGAAATCCTCGGAAGGTTCGCAGGGCTCGATGCCCTTGAAGCCGGCCAGGCGCTCACGTTCCGCCTTGAAGCCGTCATCNAGCTTATTCTTGATATTCTCCCTCAGCAGCGCGTCAACCACCGGGGACTGGTTCTTCTTGAAGATCAGCTTATCGCCGCGCAGNTCTCCAAGCTCCAGCCAGGCGGCATTCTGNTCCAGCCANTCGAAGGGAAGCACTCCCACCNCTCCTCTTCCCAGCGGGATCCAACGNNTGTCNTCATGAATNGCGCCAAGCAGNGCGGGCAGGCCNACCTCCTGGTCATCAAAATGAACCGTGACGGAGAGNTCGATCCGGTCNGGCTTCGTGATGGTCTCCACCTCCATGTCCGTAGGCGGACGGAAGGGAACNCCCTTNCCNGTGATGGCCCAGCCNCGCTCAAAGAGCTCNGGGGCGACATTCGGCAGGCGATCGGCGGTCAGGGTAAACTGATGNTTTTCCGGNTTGTAGANGAAGCCCAATTCCATCAGGTGAATCGCCTGGGAACCCTCGATATCGAGATCTCGAACCACCACGTTCTTCGTCCTCGAAGAGAAGAAACACCGCCCCGGACGGGCGGCCCGAACGCTGTCNACCTCTCCGTAGCGGAAGCTGACCTCGCCAACGATATCCTGCGANCCGCTGTCGAGCTTAAGCTCGGGNCGGGGACGAGCGTCCTNCACCAGGCCGATNCCCAGGTTNGGAGGCGTCCTAAGCGGNGGAAGNGTCGTTGAGCGCTCGAANACCTTGTAGAGCTTCGTCATGCTGCGCTTGCTGACNCTCTGNAANCGGCCGCGCCGAAGGGCTCGAAGCCAGGNTGCGGCCCCCTTGAANTCNAGCTCGGTCANCCTGCCTGATTTCCTGAGCAGGTAGCCGTTNTCACCATCGAGGACCACGAGAACNTGNGACTCGAACTGCAGGGGGCGNCTGTCCCTGANAAAACGNCCGGTGAGATGGTATTCACCNGAACGNCTTCCGAACTCNAGCGACAGGTAGAATTCATAGGGATCCAGGGTCTCCTTCTGCATCNGCATGGNCTGGGNGCCAAGGCCATGTTCNACATAAACCCGACCGGTGTCCATCAACAGGGGCAACAACCGCCTCCAGGCATCCTCGCTTACGTAACAGGCCGNGCTGCGCAAGGAAGANGCCTTGCCGTAATNNTTGTTCTGGGNGCCCTTGCGCCCCGAGCGNGCGCCCTTCCTGGTCTTCTTGGTCTTCTTGCTGGCCGCATTGGCGGCAAGCACGCGAGCCTTGGGCAGCCGGGTCACGATNGCCGCAATCTGGCGGTCAAGGGGNTCCGTCAGCCGATTGGCNAGACCCCGGTCCGTCGCAACCGGNACCAGGTTGAGTTCCTCTGATGCCTCGTATTTTTCCGTAAAGTAGTTGTAGGNATATTTNACCGACCGGCGGCGGTGNTACATTTCAATATAGCCCTCNCCCGCAAGCGGCGCGAAGCCGCCNACGACNTAGACNATTCCCTCCTCGCCGGCGGGTACCTGGGGCAGATTGGACGTGGCCGCGGGCGCGGCGCCATTGCTGGCAACCTCCNGCCCNCCGGAAGAACGGCCGGAATCTCCCCTGCCNTGACGGCCGCCCTTGCCNCCATGCCGNTGGGCCTTNCCNCCTCCCTTGCGGGAAGACTTGAAGCGTCTCGGTCGGCGCGGCCGGGACGNCCNNGGCTTTGTCGCCGTGCNACCCTTGCCTNCGCCGCCTTCGGATGAATTGGTTCCNGATTTTNTTTTCTCAGAAGCCTTCNCGCCGCTCTTTTTCTTTGTGTCGGNNGCCGGCNCNTCGCCGGAACCCTCAGCNGACGCCATCAATACATCAGCCTCATACCGCGGNGCCGATGGCTCCCGGAAATCTTCATGNTCGNTACCCTCGGGCTCCNCAGAGGCGCTACCGCCAATCGGATCGGNCATAAATAAATCGTTCGTTTCGCTCACTTGCTCTTTTNGCTTTCGGCACAACGGCTTNCCCGGGGCAAAGAANCCCCTCAGCCGACGCCTCCCGGTATCCGGAGAGGAAATGTCCGGATCCGAATCATACTNTCCAGCCTGCATGGCTCTGCTGTGACCCGNAAAANGGCCTGCCTGGCTGAAAGACTCTATGTACTGTCAGTTACCCGATTTCGAGGTCTCTTAGAATTGCGTGNNCTCATAATNCTGAACCCGCGCGTNACAACGCTGCCCAGGTAGACCGTTCGTCAAACGACGTCCTGNACCACGTTTTTCGAGGCGATCCCCTCCCACAAGGACCACCACTTTGCCGAANCACCCGGCAAGGAAANACACTGTCTTCCTTTCCAGGATTGACGTCCGAAGTGCCCCNGAGCCGCAAAGATACGNCCCCTNCAAAACGNCTTTTCCCCGACACTTAAGTCACAGTTAGCATAATACATATCGGTGCTGGAGGCATCACTTATTGGCAAAATAACGAGATTTCGGCCTAATTTATCTCTCNGACAGAAGCTTTCCACGCGCNNACCTGTGAATCCGAACAGGAACTNCATTTCGCCAGGAAAAAGGTCGGGGCAGACCTCCCGGTTTACTGATAAAATCAGGGGGATTAGCTCANATNNGCTGNAATCGGCAGTTGNAATGGTTCCAGGAGAACCAGGTGATCTCGATAAGAACAAGAAGCGGGTGCGAATTCTCTCTGCTGGCTGTTTTTTTCTTCGGCCTGGCATTGAATATGCCCACTCTGCAGGCAGCTCCGGACTATGCCGGAATCAGAAAAAGCCTCCAGGAAAAAGGACGCGTGGTTATCTGCGTGGTACTTGCGGATGCTCCGCAGACCGGCAGTGGACTCTCAGTTGCCCCTCTTGAACAGAGAACGCGGCGCTACCGCGCTTCCCAGCAACGCTTCCTCGCCGCGCTGGGGGAGAAAGGCTATTCCCTGCGCTACCGTTTCCGGTACTCTCCCGTGCTGGCACTCGAGCTCGAAGATGAGACTCTCCTGGATCAGCTCAGCCAAATGGAATCGATCAGGAGCCTGCGGGTGGACCAGCAGGGCGGCGCGGCGCTGCTCGAGAGCCGCCAGCTGATCCGCGCAAACGAGGCCCAGGACCTCGGGATCAGCGGAGTTGGAAGAACCGTAGCCGTACTCGACAGCGGGGTCGACAACGACCACCCCGACCTTGTCGAGGGACTGCTCGCTGAGCACGGCAAACGCTTTCTCTCCCAGGGAGATGATGTCAGCGGAGATTTTGATGACGACAACGGCCACGGTACGCATGTAAGCGGGATCCTCGCCTCCAGGGGGCATGTCACCACGGCAGGAATCGCTCCGGGAGCCTCGATCATTCCTGTAAAGGTTCTCGATAACAGAAACGTGGGCTGGTTTACCGACTGGGCCGCGGGAATCGAATATGCCGTGTCGCTTCATCAACAGGACAACGGGATCTCCATCGATGTCATCAACATGAGCCTCGCGAGCCACTCGCTCTACACCGAGAGTTGCGAAGATGCGAACGAGGCCATCGCCGGAGCTGTCGCCGCCGCCCGGGAGCTCGGGGTGCTGGTCCTCGCGGCGTCGGGCAACAACGGCAGCCTGAACTCTCTCGCCCTGCCCTCCTGCATGCAAAACGTAGTCTCGGTAGGGTCGATCCACGACACCGATCCCGGAGGCATCTCCGCCTTCACCAACCGTTCACCGCTGCTTGAACTTCTCGCGCCGGGAGAGACCATCATCAGTGCGGGCGCCGGAGGCGGAAACGAAACCATCTCGGGAACCTCGCAGGCCGCCCCGCATATCGCGGGCGCCATTTGTCTCATGCTGGAAGCCAACCCGAGGCTCTCACCGGAGCAGCTGGTCGGGACCCTCAAATCTACGGGCATCTCTGTCACGGACGACAACTCGGGAATGACCATCCCCAGGCTTGACTGCCTCGCCGCCGTGGAGCTGGTCAGGATACCGCCGGTCAGCGGGCTCTCCTGCGTGATCGACTCAGCGGAGTCCCTGGTGACGACCTGGGCCGGACCGCCTGCTATCGACGCCATCGAGGTCACTGTCCTCCACGAAGGCCTGCCGAGAGCCGCCAGCGTGCTCGAACCCGATGTCGTCGAGTTCCGCATGAACGGTACGGAGCCCGGAACCTACGAGGTCAGGGTGGTTTGCCTGCGCGGAGGACTTCGCGGACCCACCAGCTCGTGCATCCTCGAGGCCGACGCTTTCCAGGAGACCTTCACCCGTGGCAACTGCAACTCGGATGGCGCCTTCGACCTGACAGATGCGATCTTTACCCTCAACACGCTGTTCTTCGCTGGAGCTGGTGAGTTTCTATGTGAAGAGGCCTGTGACTCCAACGATGACGGCGAGCTCAACATCACCGATGCGATCTTTACCCTCAGCGCCCTCTTCCTGGGAACATCACTTCCCCCCGAACCCTCCCCGAGCTGCGGCTACAATCCGAAGCCGGCCGGGGGAGAAAGTTCGCTGGCCTGCGAACAGGGCTTCTGCCCGGCGCAATAAGCCCTATGCCGACGGTGCCTCATTCACAGATCTCCAGGCCGATGAGGTCATCGCGCAGGCTGTCGACAAGCTGATTGACGGTCTCAGCGAACGGAGCCAGGAACATGTCTGAGAGAGCGCCTCCCGCGGCGCCGAAGAGTCCACAGAGAAGACCGCCGCCAGCCGTCACCTCGATGTCGGGGTTCTCAATGACCGCCTCGCCGATACCGACGATCTCTCTACGTCCCTCATCGTTCTCCTCGATCTCCAGCGGCACGACAATCTCGAAATTGAAGGGGACGTCTTCACCCTCGGCCGAATGCATGGTAAGCGTGCAGGTGGTCGGAATAAACGCGTCCATCGAGATCGGAAGATCTTCCACTCGCCCCTCGACCCTGAACCCGATCCTTCCTTCCTCAAAATCGGCGAGCGCGATGGCGCCGAGTATCTCGATCGGACAGCCCGGCTCGCCGGTATCGCCGCATTCGGCTGGCGCTTCCTCTTCGGGGCAGATCGCGATCTCGAAGCCCTCGACGGGAACCGCGGCTCCACCGGCGGGAAGGCAAATGATCAGGCCATCTTTGAAATCAATCTCCCCGACCAGGGCCTCGGCGGCGGTCTCGTCGATGCAGGCAGGCTCTTCGGTATTGCAGGGTGCAAACGCATCGCAGGACAGGCCGTCTTCGGTCGGATCGAGACCGCATTCGGAAAAGGGCGGCGGCGGCGGCTCAAAGCCCAGGAAGAGATAGGCGGTGATCTTGATCACGTCGGTCACGTCAACCAACCCATCATCGGTCGCATCGGCGCTGTCACTGCAGACGATGGGCTCCTGGACGACAAAGAGGCGCTCCACGACGAAGACGGCATCGGAAAGATCCATCTTCCCATCCTCGTTCGCATCCCCGCGCCGGAAGAAAACATCCTGGGCAGCCGCCTCGTTACCGCAGGCAAAAAAGACGACAACGCAGCCTATAGCCAGGGCGATTGTCGCCAGCGAATTCCGTTTACTCATCGATATACCCCTCGAATACCCNTCCCGTTTTATTCATTCATAACTACATCCTCATATTAGCACNCGATGGNNCTTATGAAGACAGGATTCATTTCCCNGGCTGATTNANCACAAGNNCAGGTTTTTCTTTTGCCTGGTACTTGAACTGTATAAANCTCCNGCCGCGGCATTAGAATTAGGGNTGATCCGGAAATANAGAAGCCAATGCGATATNCCNCCAAAAACAANCTGCTGGGCAGCCTGCTGGCTTTCTGCATGGCGNTCCTNNCCCTGGANCTGGCGGCGCAGATTCCAGATGATGACATCTGGGNCGTTGGGGACGAGCACGCTGANGGCCAGCTCACGATCTTCAACAGCGAGCCNGAAGGAGGCACCATCGGNCTTCCCCTGGAGCTTGGCGATTTCGACGGNGATGGNAGAACCGATTTTGTCAGCACTGCCATGTTCGCCNATACTGGACCTTNTGATGCCAGGAGCGCGGGAGGNGAGGTCTACATCTACCCCGGCGATGGCCGGCTGGANGGAGAGCTCGACAGGGCCGGNCGGGNCGNCTCGGCTCCCGGGCTGACATTGATCGGGGGNCGAACCGGAGANTTCCTGGGNACAGAGCTCTTTACCGCGGACGTAAATGGNGACGGCATCGATGACCTCCTCGTGGGAGCCCAGAATCTNGACCNGGTTNCCGCCGACGGCGANCTGGTGCGNGACAACTGNGGCGGAGTCTTCGTGGTNCTTGGCCGCAGGGGACTGNTCGATGCCGGCAGCACGNTGGANCTCCTCANCCCTNATGATGGAGTGATCCTCCTCCTCGGCGGCGAAGAGGGAGAGNGGNCTGGGGTCTGGGTCGAGAGCGGCGACCTCGATGGAGATGGNATNGACGACNTNCTCCTTGGCGCGGACCAGTTCCCGGTGGCGCCNAGAGNAGNCGACTCCCGGATCCGCTCCGGCAAGGTCTANGTGGTCTACGGNCGCCCGCAGTTNCCGGCAACNCTCGATCTCGCGGGAGAGCCTGACGGCGTGGCCGCCATCCTGGGACGCGACACCGGAGATCACTTCGGCTCGAGCATCCATGCGCGGGATCTCGATGGAGACGGCCGCGACGAGCTGATCGTGGCAGCCGCCCTGGCGCGCCTGTCGGCTTCGCTGTCAGGCGGAAGCCCGATAGCCGCTGTAGGTATCGGCGGAGGGGACGGACCGGGAAACGGACGCCCCAATTGCGGAGAGATCTATGTCTTCTATTCCAGCGCCGACAACGGCGGCCGCCTGCCGCCGCTTATCGATCTTGGAGAGCCCCTGGAGGCNCCTCTCAACCAGCGCCTCACCACCATCTACGGCCGCAAGGGTGGGGACATGCTGGGTGAAGAGCTCAGCACGGGCGACCTCAACGGCGATGGCCGAATGGACCTCATATTAGGGGGCCTCATGGCCGCTGGTCCGCGCCAGGAAAGCCGGGCCGGGATGGCCTCGATCATCTACGGCTGGGATGGCCTTCGCGGAGCGACCATCGATCTCTCGCCTGAGCCTGTCGCAAGACAGCCGGAGGGTCTTCGTACGGCCTTCCTCTTCGGCAGCTATCCCGGAGACATACTCGCCGACACGCTGACCGCGGCCGACCTGGACCGCGACGGATTCGATGACCTCTGCGTTGGAATCCCGCGCTACGACTCCGGCAGCGGCCTGAGCCTGCGCAGCAATGTGGGAGCCGCCCTGGTCATCTATGGAGACCCCATCGGGCTCCCGGAAAGCTGGGAGCCCCTGCGCGAGGAGCTTCCCTGCAACCTCAGGATCAAGGCGGTTGTCGGCGCGGAGCCGGAAGATCTCCTCGCCTATTCGATGGTCGCCGGAGATGCGGATGGCGACGGGCATCCCGACCTTTTCGTAAACGCCATGCGCGGTGATGGCCGGGAAGAGGACATACCCAACGCGGGCGAGGCCGTAGCCGTGAGCGGTCGGCTGCTGAGCGAGAGGCGCTACCGGATCACCGCGATCGAACCCTTCAGCGGCGAGCTGGGGGTTCCCATCCCGGTCACGATTTCAGGCGGCGGTTTCGAGGCGGGGCCGGGTACGCGGGTACTGCTTGGAAAAAGGGAGGTTGAAGACGTACGGGTCATCTGCTCGAACAGGATCGAGGCCGTCCTTCCCCCATCCGACCTGAGGGGATCCCGAGACCTGACCGTCACGGGTCCATCCGGCTCGGCGACCTTCTCCTCGGCCTTCTATTACCTCGACGGAAAAAACTTCGTGCGCGGAGACTCCGACCTCTCCGGCGCGCTGGGACTGACTGACGGAATCTACACCCTGACGATGCTCTTCCTCGGCAACCGGGAGCTCTGCCCCGATGCCAGCGATTTCGATGACAATGGATTGGTTCACGTGACCGATGCGATCAGCCTGTTCCTCTTCCTCTTTCAGGGCGGCGCGCCGCCGAGCCCGCCCTATCCGCTCGCCGGTGAGGATCCCTCGCCCGACGAGCTCAGCTGCGGCTCCTGAGTGGAAGCTTCGGTACCTTCATCCCCGGCGAGGTCATTCTGCGCCCAGAGCAGGCAGAGCCCCCCGACCACCAGGCAAGAACCCGCCGCCCAGGCCCAGGCTCCGCCCTCCATTTTCTCTCCAAGGTAGAGCGCGGCCACGATGCTCGTAAGAAAGGGACTCAGCATCTGGAAGGACGAGGTGATAGAGGCCCCCAGTCGAAGCAACGCGACATAGAAGAAGATATGGGAGATACAGACCCCCAGAACGGCCGTTGAGAAAACCAGGAACCAGCCCCACGGCGACAGGCTCCCGATGGAGCCTGGCTTCCCGAAAAAAAGCATGAGGATGACGGTGCCTGCCGAGACGTACTGAGCAACAACACCGAAGGAGACTATCGGCGAGATTCCTTCCATGAAATAGCGCACGCTGACCCCATAGAACCCGAAAAAAATACCACAGAGGAGAATGATCGCAATGCCCTGGCTGTTCACCGAATGGCTGAAGGCGCCGCCTGAGATGGAAAGCCCCACGAGCCCGGCAAAAGCCAGCAACAGGCCGATGCCGAAACGAGGGCTGCCAAGCAGGGCGCGCTCCGTTGGGAACAGGATCATCGCCGCCGCCACCGCCCAGATCGTCGACGCCTTGATGAAGAAACCGATGGCATTGGCCTGGATGTAGTAGGGCGCAGCCGCCCAGAAAATCTGTCCAATGAAGGCGAAGGCCGCGGGCACCAGCGCCCGTGAGAGCACCCTGCTTCCCAGGTCACCCCGTTGCCAGGCAAGGTACAGCGCGGGCCACAAGAGCACGGCGGCGATGGGGTACCGAATGCCGTTCGCCGTCCAGGGATCATCGGGCAGATAGGCGGTGAGNTCCTTGAGCAGGACCGGGGTCGAACCCCAGATACAGACGTTGGCCAGGACGGCCAGTGTACCTCTACGGTCGATCTTCACGGCGCGCTCGTCACAGCCTCTCGGCCACGTCCCGNGCGAANTAGGTCAGGATCATGTCGGCCCCNGCTCTCCTGATCGCCAGGAGNGTCTCCATCACCGCNGCATCCTCATCGAGCCANCCGAGGCGGGCCGCNGCCTTCAACATCGCGTATTCCCCGCTCACATTATAGGCGGCCACGGGCAGCATGGTCTCGGATTTGACCCTGGCGATNACGTCGAGGTAGGCTAAGGCCGGCTTGACCATGACGATATCCGCCCCCTCTTCCTCGTCGAGGAAGACCTCNCGAACCGCCTCCTCGCAATTGGCGGGATCCATCTGGTAGGTCTTCTTGTCGCCTGANCGCGGCTCGGAATCGAGCGCGTCTCGAAANGGNCCATAGAAGGCCGAGGCNTATTTTGCCGAGTAGCTCAGGATGCTCACGCTGGTGAAGCCGGCGGCGTCGAGAGCCTCGCGAATGCGGCCGACCCTTCCATCCATCATGTCCGAGGGCGCGATGATGTCCGCCCCGGCCTCCGCCTGGGAGACCGACATGGCGGCGAGAACCTCGAGGGTCTCATCGTTGAGTATCACCCCATCTTCGACAATCCCATCGTGGCCGTCGCTGGAATAGGGATCCAACGCGACATCGGTGATGACGGCGAGCTCCGGCAGGGCATCCTTCAGCTGTCGAACGGTACGCTGCAGCAGGCCATCCGGGTTGGTCGACTCGGTTCCCAGCCTGTCCTTCAGGGAATCGGGAAGAGCCGGGAAGAGAGCGACGGCGGGAATCCCCCGCTTGAACGCCTCCTTCGCCTCGGTGACGAGGACGTCGGGGCTATAGCGAAAACAATCCGGCATCGAATCGATGGGGATCTTCTGCGATGACCCATCGACAACGAAGAGAGGCCAGATGAGATTGTCCCGCCGCAGGTGAGTCTCCCTCACCAGGCTTCGAACAGCCTCTGATTTCCTGTTGCGGCGGGGGCGGGAGACGAGCTCGGGTATTTCCAGGCCATCGGTCTCGTCGGCGCCGTCTTGAATAGGTTCCTTATTCGCCATGAAGCTATCGTCCAGGGGGTTTCTCAGCCTTCCCACCGGGAGAAGGGACTCCGCTTCCCATCAAGCTGGAGCCAAAGGGTAGAGTATAACATGTTCATCCGCGGCGGCGGCAGGAAAGAACGAGCGTGGGGCCGCGCGAGCGGGCTCCGCAGGGTCCCGTAATCTTTCATCCGAGGCCAGAGCTCTTTTCACTGTATACTTCGGCCATTGAAACGACCCGCACAGGAGGCGGCCAGCTTGCNTATCTCCCGGGAAAACCACGATGAAATGACCGCCGCGGCGGAGGCGGAATACCCTGAGGAATGCTGCGGACTTCTCTTCAGAGGCCCGGAAGGCTCGGAGGTGGTGNCCATNNCCAATCTCCAGAACAAGCTCCACNAAGAGAATCCCGAGACCTACAANCGCGANGCCCGTACGGCCTATTTCATGGANCCGCANGAGATGGCGCGAATCAGCGGAGAAAAAGAANCCGGGGGAATGGCCCTNGNCGCCATCTATCACTCCCACCCCGACGCGGAATCCTATTTTTCGGAAACAGACAGCGAAGCNGCGGCCGTCTTTGGGNCNCCCAACTTCCCCGGNGTCGTCTACCTGGTCTACTCGGTGATGGACGGCAAGCTCGCCGACCAGAGGGCGTTTGACTGGTCTGNAGACGAGGCGGCCTTTNCAGAGATNCGGCTCGAGATCGAGGACTGAGACTCCNGNGCCGGCTCACTNCAGCGGAGCAGGGATATCGACCCGGGTGGTCCGGCCGGTGAGNGCCTTCAGGAAGGCGACGAGNTCCTTCTTNTCCCCNGGGCTGAGGTTCANNTTCTTCATCTCCGGATCAAGAGGCCACCTTGGATTCTCCGCTCCNCCCCGGTCGTAGAACTCAACGACCTCTTCAAGGGTTNGAANCCTGCCATCGTGCATATAGGGNGCGGTAAGCNCGACATTCATGAGGGTAGGAGTCTTGAACCGTCCCCGNTCNTCCNCGGCCTCGCTCACCTCGTAGCGTCCGNNATCGGGNGCAGGCGAACCCTCCGCGACACCGACACCCGTNCTGTGATACTTCTCGTCGGTAAAATTGGGGCCCGAATGGCACGCCGTNCAGCGNCCCCGGTTGTTNTCCTTGAAAANCTCGAGCCCCCGGCGGNCGGCTTCACTGAGAGCTCCATCTTCCCCCGTCTCGTGNCGTTGCCAGGGCGAGTCGTAAACGACGANGGTCCGCTCAAANCTCGCGATGGCGCCGGTGATCCTCTCCAGGTCAACCCGCTCATCTCCATAGGCCTCTCCAAAGAGCCGCCTGTAGGCCGCGACCNGCGCCACCTTCGNGACAATCANCTGGTGNCTCTCGCCCATCTCCCCCGCCGAGNCCATCGGGATCGCCGNCTGCTCCTCCAGGCTCCCNGCCCTTCCATCCCAGAACTGCTCCCGGCTGAANATNCGGTTCANCACAGNNGGAGCGTTGCGTCTGCCGCGCTGGCCGTTGAGNCCGGAAGAAANCGGCGTCCTGTCGGCCCAGCTCCTCAAGGGGTCATGACANCTCGCGCAGGAGATGGTCTGGTCCTTCGACAATCGACGATCAAAGAAGAGGTGGCGNCCCAGNTCGGCCTTGGCCGCGGTCCANGGGTTCCCGNNCGGTATCTTCACCATCGCCCGGTCATAGCCGAGAGCGTCGAGTTTCTCGATACTGAAATTTTNCCAGGTGAGCGNCACGNTGTTGGNCCGACCACCCCTNTCGCAGGCGGTGAGGAGGAGAANCGCCGCAGACGANAGCCGNGAGNTTGAAAATCGCTGNGCGGCTCATTCGACCGGCCCCAGGCTCANCAGGATCTCCCCCNGGCCNCNCGCNGCGACCTCNACCGTGCCGCGGANCTCTCCGAGCTTCTCNTGCCAGGCAACGTAACCATAGCTTCCCGGAGGNACCTCCCCGATCACCAGCACGCCATCGGCATCGGTCACNCCCGCGTAGGGATTGTCATGGACNANCACGTAGGCCCGCATCCAATTGTGNACATCGCATTTGACCGTGACCAGGCCGGGCTCAGCGAGCTTGCGGCCGGNGTAGACCTCTCCCNCACGGGCAAACTGGTAGTTAAAAAAAGACCTGTCGCCGTAATACGGNTGGGTTGAGTGTGTCAGNGGNTCCTCGTTGGAGGCCTTCANCAAGGANCCTGCCATCGCCACCCCGACATGNGGNTGAAACGANCAGTCCCTGTTGACNAGCATCAGCTCGCGACCGGGCGCCTTGCCCCGGCTGATTCCNTCGAGACGCACAACGACATTCCGNATNCCACGACTGGCGGCATCGACNANGAGCTCCTCGCTGAGCACCTTCCCCTTGCAGTGCNGGGCATTGATGTTGGNGTCNATCCGGCGNCGAGCCGGTACNGGGTCGCCNCGATAGGTAGCCACCACGCGCACCNTNCCTCCATCGACGACNTCNGCAATCTCGTAGGGTCCGGAGGAGCGGACCCGCNCGGGAGAGANGGTCCNCGTCNCCGCAGGAGNCCGCCAGCGCCGCGAACAGGAGAATGGANAATCTGAAGCTGCTAGTGCTCACCANNCATCTCTTCAAATGCATAGNCGCAAGACCAGGGAGNCNGCATCNAGGANAAGGCAGGCNNCNACCGGCAGCTTGCCGCTCTCCAGGCGGCTGACNATCGNCAGCCAGANGGTAACGCAGAGCGACAGGATGCAGGATGCGGGAAGAAGNNCCCAGATTGTCGNGANCGGGGCNGNCTCTCCCGGCTCCTCNGCCCCGNCCANGATCANCGCNNCCACCAGGACATTCAGCGCAGACCAGGCNANCTTCCACCAGCCGATTCTGAACTCGCCNAGATATGAACCCGGAGGCTCGTCCTCGTATTCGACATCGGGAATATGTTCGNGCCGGGGATGTTGGCTCTCGGCTGGCCCGTCCAGATTGGTCATGCTTCTTACTTTTCCTTCCACNCGATTGTCGGCGGCGTTATTGTAACGCCAAGACGAAAAGCACTCCACGCTCGTACTCGACTGAAGTCCCGCCTTCGGCTAAAGTGTGCCCACTCGTTNCGCTGTATTATGTGAATTCCCATACAGGTTCAGGAGAATCATGTCAGATCTTTCCGCCATAGAAATTACTGATCCGGAGATCAAAGAGCTTATCTGCCGGGAAGAAGCCCGCCAGCTNTCCTCCATCCGGCTGATCGCGTCGGAAAACTACGCCTCCGANGCCGTCATGCAGGCCACCGGAACCGTCTTGACCAACAAGTACTCCGAGGGCTACGCCGGGAAACGCTACTANGAAGGCCAGGACTANATCGACCAGGTCGAGACCCTGGCCATCGAGAGAGCCAAGNCTCTCTTCGGCGCCGAGCANGCCAATGTCCAGCCCTACTCCGGCTCTCCCGCAAACCAGGCGGTCTACCTCGCCCTGTGCCAGCCGGGCGACACGATCATGGGCATGAGCCTGCCCTTCGGCGGCCATCTNACCCACGGCTGGAAGGTNAACTTCTCCGGCATCCAGTACAAGTCCGTNCAATACGAGCTGAATCCNGACACGCACCGTATCGATCTTGACCAGGTTCGGGAGATGGCNCTCGAGCACCGCCCGCGGCTGATCTGGNCCGGAGCCTCAGCCTATCCGAGGACCTGGGACTTCGAGGCCTTCGCNGAAATCGCCGCCGAGGNCGACGCAGTGCTGGTAGCTGACATCGCCCACTTCTCGGGNCTCGTGGNCGGAGGCGTTCANCCGCATCCNTTCCCCCATGCNTCCATCGTCACCACGACCACCCANAAGACCCTGCGCGGCCCGCGCGGTGGAATGATCCTGAGCAAGGAAGAATACGCNCGCGACCTCGACCGGGCCATCTTCCCCGGGCTCCAGGGNGGACCNCACAACCACACGACCGCGGCCATCGCGGTAGCCCTGAAGGAGGCCTCATCGGACGACTTCAAGGACTACGCCCGCCGGATCGTCGCCAACGCCCAGACCCTGGCCGCCTCCCTCCTCGAAAGAGGCTTCAGCCTCGTGACCGGAGGCACCGACAATCACCTGATTCTCTTCGATGCCACGGCCAAGGGACTCAGCGGCAAGGAGGCCTCCTCGGCGATGAATCTCTGCGGCATCGAGGCCAACTCGAACGCCATCCCCTTCGATCCCCGCAAACCCTTTGATCCAAGCGGAATTCGTCTTGGAACCGCCTCGGTTACCTCGCGCGGCATGAACGAGGAACACATGACACAGGTTGCCGATTGGATCGAACAATCGTTCGAAGCCCACGATGATCCCGACAGGCTCCAGGCCATCCGCCAGGAGATCAGCGAGTTCTGCTCAGGCTTCCCCTGCCCCGGAATCCCGACCTGAACCAGGACCGTTTCTCCCGGGCCTAGAGGCGGATTGCCGCCATGCGGGAGCGCAGGTAGTCCAGCAGCTGCCTGTCTGGGGCGGTAGAGGCGACCCGTCCGTCCCCGCGCTCGAGACGGTCGAGCTTTTCCCTGAGCCGCGGCTCGCGCTCAATCGCCTGGTCGACCCACTTCCTGTACGCCTTGAGATCCCCCCGCATCTTTTGTACGAGTCCCAGGCGAAGCATGCACTCCGATTTTTCGGGAAGCTCATCGGGCAGCCCACCAAGGGCCAGCCGGTAGTATTCGACCGCCCGCTCGAGCTCGGCCGAGGCCTCCGGGGCGCGCACGAGGATCGACACGGCGTGGAACGCCTTCTGCCCGAGCAGATGGTCGTCGTAGGTCTCGTACGCGCCGACCGCGGCGTTGAGCCGCTCGAAGCGGCCGCTCACCCACGCGGC
>PAOC01000134.1 GCA_002708465.1 Planctomycetota bacterium | reverse complement strand
CAGGCTCAGGCGCNGCGNCAGGCTCAGGCGCNGCGGCAGGCTCAGGCGCTGCGGCAGGCTCAGGCGCTGCGGCAGGCTCAGGNGCTGCGGCAGGCTCAGGCNCNGCGACNGGNGNTTCTTCCTCAGCGTNTTTCTGAATCCTTTTCTTCATCAGGCGCCCAACCTTGAACTTAACGGTCGTCTTTGCAGGTACCTCGACCCGCTCGCCCGTCCTGGGATTGCGCGCAACTCGCTTNGCCTTTTCCTTCGGCTCGAAAACACCGAAATCCCTGAATTCCAGGCGATTGCCTCTAGCCANCTCGATGATGATCTCATCGAGAAAACCTTGAATCACTTCCTTGGCGCTAATCTGCTGAATTCCAGTCTTTTCAGCGATCCGCTGTACCAGTTCACGCTTTGTAACTGTCTGCATTAAAGCCTCCTAGAGTCCGCCAGCACCCTGGAGTGGATTAAAAGTCGCCCAAACAACCTTCCTACTCCATGCTTCTNAGAAGCAAAACACAGGCACTTCAACNNTCAACAACTCNAACAACCNTAAGCAAAGTCAACAGAAAGTGCCGTATTGTCTTATCAGGGTAATAGTTAAGATAAAAAGAAGGATATATCAAATCCTTACATGCTGACAAGCCTGAAATCCTGATTTCCAGTCGTAAACATCCNCCTGCAAAGGGTTTCCTTAACCAGACCTGAATCGTCTTTCAGAGCAGACCTCAAGTAGTTGGAGCCGAAAGACGATAGATTAGTAAGGAAAAAGGGTTTGGGCAGTTAAAACGGATTGTGGCAGGCCGTCACCCGGGGAAAACCGGAGCTGATGAGGTACTGATCCACGGCCATCTTTCTGCCTGGGCAGTTCATTTAGAACAGAGTACTCAGCGGAAATATGAAGGAGGAGCATCGATGCTCGAATCACTTTCTACAGAACAACTTGAGTTCATCAAGGCGATTGAAAATTACAAGAACGAGAAGAAGAAGCTCTTCCTCTCGTGGTCCGAGGTCCTCGATATTCTCAAGAATCTCGGCTACCAGAAGGTCGCCGCCAGGAGAAGCGCCTCCAACGAGGCTTCCAGCTCGCCTGAAAAGCCTGTGAATGCCCGGCCCGACCGCCTCGCCCGCAGTATAGAAGCCTGCAAAACCGGCATGATCGCCCGCACGTCAAATTAGTATTCAGTCTTCAGAGAACCGGGCAAGGGAACATCCTTCCTTCCTTGCCCGGTTTTCTCATTTCCCGGGTTTCTCGACCCTGGCCCACCACTCCTTCTCGAGATCCTCGGTAGAACGCCCGTAGATTCGCTCGAAGGCCTCGGCTGCTGAATGCTCCTCAGCTATCGCCCGCAACAGGAGCCTCAAACGAAAAGGCCTGTACTTCTCGGCCAGGAATTCCACGAAACCCAGTCCCTGGAGATAGACCCAGCGGGCCAGTTCGACATCGTCGATGTTTCCAAGACGCGCCGGCATCTTTTTGAGCGGTATCCTGGCCTCCCTGGATTCCTTGAGGCGGCCATACACCGCATCCCTTTTATAGGATGCCTCGAAATACTGGGCGATTCCTTCATTCAGCCACATAGGACACTCGGCTGAAAGTTTGAGAACAAGCAGGTGGGCATATTCNTGCCGCACCACCTCAAGCAGCTTCCTGAAGGCTGGATCCTTCTCATCCGCCACGNTCGGCACAGGCAGCTTGATCTGCCCATCGTAAAACCCNCCCACCCAGTGCTGGGAACCTGTCGCCTCGTAAAAGCGGCCCTGGGAATAAAGCACCACAGGAACCTTACCGCTCGGCCAGACACCGAGAGCCTTGCCNANCTCGGTATAGACCCTCTCCAATTCGACCTGCAGTCGGGTAGCCAGCTTCCCGGGTATTTTCGGATCTACCCGAAGCTTGAAATGCTTGAGTCCAACGGATGGAAAGGTACTCACGACACCCAACTCTGACTTCAACCGTTTGACGAGAAACGCNGATTCATCATCTGCAGGGTCCAGCCGCAACGACAAGGAAAGGCGGTCAATGGCCTCCTTCGTCAATCCTNTCCTGTAATCCAGCAACCCCAGGAGCTTGTGAGTAGGCGCGTAATCTCTCCGGGAGCCCAGCGAAGACAGGAGATAGGTTCGAGCCTCACCATCCTCCCGCCGCGTAAAGAAGAGGTAGCCGAGACCAAAGTTCGCATAGTAGTCCTCGCTGACCCCAATGGCCCTGCGAAAGGTTTCCTCAGCCATTCTTCCCTCGGATTCACTGAGGTATTCAAACCCGAGACCGGCGAGCGCGTGCGCCAGGTCGCCCTTGACGGGTTCCCTGGCCTCCTCGGGCGCGCCTGCGAGAGCTTTCTCAAAAGCCTCAATGGCCTGGAAATAACGACCGGCGCTGTAATGCCGAGCCCCCTCCTGGCGCANNTGTTCATGGTCCGCCGCAAAGCCTCTCTCCCCGGTAGAGAGGCATACGATGCAGCCGGCGATAAAGGCGGCCTGCAAAAACNACAACCTGCCCCGATCCGCAAGGATAACCATTAGAAGACTCATACCGACCAGTTAAATCAGCATGAAAGGGGTTGTCAACTCAGCAATGCCGTCTCTGCCCCCTTCCCTATCTGGCTCAGAACAGATAAAAAGTAGACCTGCCCCGATGGCTGCCTGACCTCCGCAAGCTCCAGGACACTGATGGTTGAGAAAAAAAACCGGGAAACAAAAAAGCTGACGGTGGATAAAAGTATCGAGGGCCGTCGTATCGACTGGATCAGCNGGCTCCTGGGGCCGCCCCCTGACGGTGGACTCTCACTCGGAATCGGCGACGATGCCGCCGTGTGGAAGCCCCGGCGGGGCTACCGCGCGGTCCTGACGGTAGACAGCCAGAGCGAAGGCACCCACTTCCTGCCGGGCTGGCTCAGCCCGGAGGAAATCGGCAGACGGGCCGTAAGCTCCAGCATCAGCGACCTGGCGGCGATGAATGCGCGCCCAGCCCTTGTCCTCGTCTCACTTCTGCTGGAATCCGAGCGGACTGAAAGCTACTTCAGAAAGCTCTATCGTGGAATCGCAGCGGCCTGCGAAGACTACGGCGCTCTCATTGCAGGCGGCAACATCAGCCGCGGCCCCCTCTCCATCACGGTCACCTGCATCGGAGAGGCCCGCGAATCGGACATCACCAGCAGAGATGGCCTGCGCAATGACGACGAGCTCTGGGTCACAGGAACTCCAGGCCTTGCCAACCTTGGTCTCCTCCACCTCAGGGACCGGATCTTCGGCGGCTCATCGTCCCCGGAAATCCGCCAGGCGGTCGCGGCCTTCAAAAAACCCCGAGCACGGATTGTCGAAGCCGCCGCCCTCGGCCGAGGCTGGCTCCCCCATGCGGCGATTGACCTCAGCGATGGTCTCTACAAAGATCTTCTGCACCTGCTGAATTCGAGTTCAAACCAGGGCAGACCGGAAGTCGGAATCGTATTGGATAAGCAGGCGATCGAGACCCTGGAACCCCTGGGCAAGCTATGCTCGAAGGTGAATCGATCGCCCTGCCAGGCAGCTCTTGAGGGAGGAGAAGATTATGAGCTCCTCCTNGCCATCCCCCCCGGAAGAGCCACCACGNCCCGCAGGAGGGCTTTCGACAGGAAATTNGATCTNCCCATGACNCGCATCGGNACCGTCACCTCAGATCAGCCCGGTTTGTGGCTGAAAACCGATTCATCNGGTAGTCTTAAACAGTTGACCGGAAACGGCTTTGAACACTTCTGAACCGGCTGAAAAGGCCGTTTTAAGCAGAGTTTATTGCGTTTTCTCACCTGGCTGGTTGCCCTCGCGAAGTTTTTTGCCCTTTAACGGCTGAAAAACTGCATGGGGCCTGGCTTGCCGATAACGACCGGTATGTTCCGATTCGGCCGTAATTGGCTTATTCAGGTGGGATTTGGTAGGGAAAGACTCTGCTGAATACCGATGAACAACTTACTGGAGACCCTCAGGCGACTTGACATTATGGGAAGACCGCCACAGAATAGGTCTTTAGTATTGTTTTAAGAATAACCGTACGTAATGAAGCAAGTTTGGCGCAAAAAAACCAGGGAGGGTGTCCCTGGAGCGCTGGGATGATCTCTGACTGATCTCCCGGAATCGGCTAGGCCAAACGAGTTTGACTGGTCTAAAAAAGGCTTAGTCCTGATATAAGGAATTCTGCGGTCCTAATGACTGCAGTCCACAGTTGATATGCTTAAGAAATTACTCCTCTGTGTTGGCATGCTCAGTATCCTGGCAACCTCGGGTTGCATGACTACCGAGCCTACGATCTATAGTTGGCCGCATCACAAGCGTCGTATCCGTACGATCCTCGACGACCTGCATGAGTTCCATGTGGACTTCGACAGGGTTCTCTTCGACATGGAAGAATACCCCCGCGAACTCGACTACTGATCGTCCTGCCCTCTCAGGGTAATAAAAGAAAACGAGGAAAAGGCGGGAGCCCGGTTTTCCGGGTTCCCGTTCTTTTTTTGCCAACCGGTCCGGANCTCTGACGCCTCAGGTCAGCCTGGCAAGAATGGCCTCGGCTACCCTGGCTGGCTCCAGCTCTCCCCCTGCAGGCAGCCACTCGACATCCATCTTTCGGAACCAGGTCAGTTGGCGCTTGATGAAGTTCCGGGTGTTCTTCTGGATCGTCTCGATGATGGCNCCGCGGCTGTCTCCAGCCTCNAGCCCCTCCCTTATCTCCCGCAAACCGATGCACTGCGAGGCNCTGCGCCCCGGAGGAGGCTNACGACTCAGCANCCCCTCACACTCCGCAAAGAGCCCCTGCTCGACCATCGCCAGAACCCTCTCATTCGCCCTGGCATAGAGANCCTCTCGCTCCCACCCGAGACCGAAGAGAACNGTATCCTCGCGAGGCCGGGNNGAGCCCTTCCATTCCCANGAATCACCAAGGGGCTGNCCCGAGCTCTCAAAAAACTCGAGAGCCCTGATAATCCGNCGCTCATTGCTNGGCAANAGCTTCGCCGCGGCTACAGGATCNACCTCCTGCAGNCGTGCATAGAGGCTCGCTGNCCCGCTCTCNCNNGCCTCCGCCGTCAACCGATCCCTTANCTCCCAATTCGCCCCGGGNCCCTGGACAAGTCCATCGAGAAACCCCTTNAGGTACAGGCCGGTCCCCCCGGAAATCACCAGCGGNCGCCCAGCNGCCGTCTCCGACTCGAGCAATCCTTCAAGCAGAGGCAGNTACCTGCCGACACTGAAGGANTCCTCCGGCTCGATCAGGTCGATCAGGTGATATTGGCACCGGTCCCGGCGCTCCTGCGGNGGCTTGGCGGTCACGATGTCCATCTCGCGATAGATCTTCATCGAATCCATGCAGGCAATCGACGCCTNCATGCGCTTCGCCAGNTCGAAGGCNACNCTCCCCTTGCCGCTAGCTGTAGGACCCGTCAGGATAATCTGAACCATTGCGACAGGAATGAAACTCCCCCGACCTAACTGGCGTCAAACGATTCACCAGGCACTACGGAGCTGAAATCAATTTCGAGTTCGGTCAATTCAACCGAAGTCCGNATGACATGATCAAGGACATCGACCTGCTCCTGCTCGCACCGCGGCTGAACGACAAAGAACTGGCGCANCTCNTCGCTGAGCTTCCCNAGGGATTCNAGCGCGCCGACGACTCTCGTGCTATCCATCATCTTGAANGGCTCATCAAGAAACATGAACTGCTGCTGCCGGGCGCGGGAGGTCACGTGCGCCTGGGACAGGGCCAGCCGCAGGCCGAGCATCAGAGCCTCGTTGGTNCCNCCGCTGAGCTCAATAGCGGAAATAAAATCGCTGCGATCATCGGCGAAGACCTGGATGTTGAGCTCGGGGTCCAGCTTGACATCCCGATACCTGCCCTCGGTCAGCCTTGGAAGAATGCATTTGAGATAGCTGCTCAAGGTTGGACCGACCTTCTCACGGGTCGTCGCGCTGCAGAGCTGCAGAAGCTCACACGCGGTGCGCCTGTCATCTATATCCCGCCGGATCTTTAACGCGGCGCTCTCGAACTCGGCGACCTTCTCCTCAAGGGTCTCCTTCTTCGCCAGTTGTCCCTCAGCCTCGCGCAGCTCATTACCGATCCGGTCCCTGGAGCTCTGGGCTTTCTTCATCTTAGCCTCGCTGTCCTTGAGCTTATTAGCGCAGCCCTGGCTCAGATTTCGGATGCGTTTATGGCAGGATTTCTCGTTTTCCATCTGCTTGCGAATCAGGTCGGTATAGTCACCGAAGTCTTGATCCGTATCCATACCCAGGAGGGCTGAATACCTGCCGCGGAACTCCTCCAGGCGTTTTTCCGCCGCGCCGGAGGCAACCTCGGAGGCGGCCTCGACATAATCGCGCGGCGAGCCCGAATCCTTGAGCTCTTCNAGNCTGAGACANTCNCTGATACGCGACTTNGTNTCCTGNATCTGTTTTTTCAGAATGGAAATATTTTTAGCTATGGCCNCCCGGCGAGNTTCAAATCCCCGGTAGCCNACNTATTTCACCAGGANCANAACGAAACCAAGCAGCCCCACCACTCCACAGGCCAGGCTCAGATAGGCTGGCTTGATTCCCTCAANCAGTCCNATCTTCTCCGGCAGCCCTGGACTCAAGGCGAAGGCCGCCGCNAGTCCGNCANAAATCACNAAGAGAGCGNNNCCGCCAAAAAACCATTTGAAACGNCCCTTGAGAGTAGCCGCAAGNCCCGCNCGCTCCAGNTCCTGCTCGTTAAGTCTCGCCTTCAGGGANNCCTCGTCTCCTCCGTAGAGATCCGACTCCAACGTCTCNCTCGCCTCAATAAACGTTCNCCNCAGATCCCTGTAGGCNTCCAGGAATTCATTCGTCNNCTCGAGAACTCCGGTGATCCTGCCNGCCTCCTCCGCCAGCCNGGCATCATCCAGCTCTCCNTCGGCGCAGCGCGACTGCAGCGNCCTGTAATCANCCAGGAGGGCGGAGACGCCCTCCTCCANCTGNGCGCCCCNCGCNGCTGCNAGCTGGNCGAAGCGCTGGCCNGAGCTGTTNCCTGAACCCAGCAGGCCGCTGTAGGCNTCCCTGGTCNGCGAATGAAGTTCNGCCGTTTCCTTNACCCTGTCGTATTCACAGATCGTTCTCTCCTCCTCTTCGCGAAGATCTGGAAGTCTTTCGACAGTCCGGGAGAAATGTTCAATCTGCTTCAGGTTGCGGCCAATATCCTTCTGGTAGTGACCGAACTCNCGCTCGAGNTGTTCTATCTCGGTCTTGATNCTCNTGGTGGCGCTGTCCATCTGGCGAACGCCGGTCATCCTCTCGAGAAATTCGCGCTGCGAATCATCAACCAGCCGGCTGCCGTACTGGTCGTGATAAAACGCGTGCTGGAATTCGAAAAAATCAAAACCTACCTGGCCCTGGATAAAGGCTGTCACCTCGAGGTTCCCCCGGGCGACCTCCTCCTTCCCGGGCAGCTCCAGAATTTTCGCGTAGTTGGTTCCGAACCGGTCGATCTCCCTGTAAATACGCAGCTGGCGCCGCCCCTGCGCGCGATCGCGAAGAATAAAATCGATCTCGACGCGCATGAATTCGCTGCCCCAATGGATCAGGCTCTCGAGAGGGCACTCTTTCGACATCTTTGTACGCCCGAAGAACGCGAAGAGGATCGCCTCGCCTATCGTGCTCTTGCCGGACTCGTTGGGGCCGATGATTCCTATGACGCCGCTATCCGGGAGACTCGAAAGGTTCAGCCGGGAAAACTTCATGAAATTCTCGGCATTGATGGATCGAATGATCATCCGTCCAGTCCCTCGCCTCCCTCATCCTGCCGGGCATCATCCTGCCCACCAGGATCCCCGCCGTGCACCAGGGCGTCAGAGAGTCGCTCCCTGGCGATCTCNAAGCCTCTCGACAGGCGGTCGAGCTGCTCCTGGCTACCCGAGCTTTTCAAGCCGCGAGCGCGATTCTGATAGACTCTCTCCAGCTCCTCGACCGGGCCGCGCATGGAGATCCCGCTGAAAAGCTGTCGAGCTGAAGCGGCAGCTTCCTGCCCCGCAGGCTGCGTCGGCTCTTCAAGCCCATCAGGAGTAAAATCAGATGNATTATCTGGCATCGAAATCCTTATCTACCTCTTTGTACTATCGACCGGATGCCACTGAACGTAAACCCCTATCGCAACTATCCCTATAGAAAAAAAATCCGGCCTCAAACGATTCTGGTGGAAGGAAGAATCTACCTCCACAATATTTTCTGTCCTGGCTCCGGCAAGCCCACAATCCATGCGATTCAGCGGGCAGAAGGCTCCAACCCAGCCTGGCCGTGAGAGAAAACCGAAGCTCACTCATTATCGGCCCTACAGCGGAGACCGGCCAGCCGTCTCTCCCAGGAGCCATCCGCTGAACTGAACCTCAGCAAACGAGCATTGCCTGGCCCCTCTTCATCCCCATCCGACCTGGCGAAAGACAGCTCCAGGAGCAGGCTGTCAGCAGGCAGGAGAGACTGGACCCTGTCCGCCCATTCGACAACCAGGACGGCCTCAGTGGAGAGAGCCTCCTGGAAGCCGAGGTCTTCCAGCTCATACGGGCTGTCCAGGCGATAGGCATCGTAATGGCGCACCGGAATTCGTCCCTGGTAGACCTGTTCCAGGACATAGGTCGGACTGTTGACCCGCATGTATTCTTCGCAACCCGTCCCGCAGACCAGCCCTCGGGTAAAGGTCGTTTTGCCGGCCCCCAGATCACCAACCAGGGCGAGCACCTCGCCGCCTGCGAGCTCCTCGCCAAGCTGGCGGGCAACCTCGAAGGTTTCCTTCGCACTCCGGGTCAACCTCTCAACAGATTGCATCTGACGGGTTCCAGTCTCCAGATCCGCTCTGCCAGGCGACAGGCTGGGGAAAAACAGCTTCAGCTGCTGGCAGTCGGCCGGACAGTCGGCTCCCAATCAGCTCTGGGACAATCGCCCCACAGCAGTTCCAGGTCATAATACTTCCTGCTCTCCTCCAGGAACAAATGCACCACGACCCTGTCGAGATCGAGAAGGACCCAGCGTCCATCCCTCCCATGATGCCCCTCTTTGTGGAAATTCGAGTTCTTTTCATCGACGATTCCCGATGCTCGAANCTCCTTGTTGAGATCCACCGCCGCGGTAAGCAAATGACGCGAAGTCAACCCCGTGGCGATCACGAAATAGTCCGTGATCTGGATCGTACCGCCGACCTCGAATATCTCGATGTCCGAGAGCTTGTTCTCATCAAGAATCTGGGCGCAGCGCCTGACAAGGCTCAGAGAATCTGCCCTATTATCGATCAATACCGCCTCCAGCGAGATAAGGTGCTAGTAATTGAGTATAATACTGGAACGATGCCTGTCCTACGCGTAAGAAAAGGAAAGAATGAGGGAGAAGCCTATNCCGTCTTTTCCCGCAAGGATCCTACTGTCCTTGGAAGAGGCGAGGATACCGAGGTCTGTCTCGATGACAACCGATGCTCTCGCAAACATGCCCACATCNTNCCGGCCTCCGGCAACTGGCTGATCCAGGACCTTGGCTCTTCCAATGGGACCCTGCTCAACGGAGAGAAGGTTGATCAAGGCCGTCTGCAGGATCAGGCAACTATCCAGATAGGTAACTCCCTGCTGGTCTTTGAGGAGAAGGAGAACCTGCCGCCGCCGCGTCGGGAAATCTACGGCTCGCGCCTTCTTGAAACAGAGCGCGAGGAGGGCGGCGTCTTCGTATACCACGCCTACCAGGCGGCGCTTGACCGNGCCGTGAGNGTAGACCTCTTTGCCGGGGGCCAGGCNCCGACAGGCGAGCTCCTCGATCGGATCCAGGATACCGTAAAATCGGCNGCGAGCCTGAAGCATGACCATATCAATGCGATCGTCNCCTCGGAATTTTCCGACACCAACAAGAGCTACCTGGTCCTGAAATCACACGGTGGACCCTCGCTCGANGATGAGCTTGCAGGGNTCCTGGCCGANCCCCTGGCTGCGAGACTCGACCTGGTCCGNCANCTGCTGCTGATCACCCTGGCCANGCAAGAAATACCCGGNATCTGCNTTCCAATGAACCTCACCCANCTCCAGGCCCAGGCAGGAACCGGAGCTGGCAGGNTCCTCTCAGCCGCCGCCTTAGAGCTGCCGACCCTCCTGGGATTCCTCGACGGATCCCTCCACCATCTGCCGGCCTATACGAACTATCTGCCGCCGGAGCTCTCAGAAGATGGCGNCGNCGGGACTGCGCAGGGAGAAAAGACCCTGGCTTATTCGATCGCGGCGATCTCCTACCATCTTCTCACCGGCGCCCCGGCCATGGGACAGGGTGAAACCAGNGAGATCCTCGAAAAACATCGNGAGCTCAAGCCCGCNCCNGCCAACCTCATCGATTCAAATATTCCAGAGGAGGTCTCGGACCTGCTCGGAANGATGNTNGAGAAGAGNTCCTGCCGNGAGGCCCAGCNTCCCGGAAGAAATCGACCCGGTGATNTCGAGTCTCGCGCCCANCNCCGAGGTCGTGGAAATCCAGGGCGACTACCAGCCGGAAAGCGANCCGGCCGACCNGCCGCNNGNCNNCNTNNCTNNGCCNCCGNNGGCCAGGNNNGGCCAGGAGCCGAAGCCCGCGATCTCTCGCNCCCGCATGGAGAGCCCCCCGCCCGCCAGGCCCAGCATGNTGAAGAANCTGGTCAGCCTNCCGTTCTGGGCGGCNCTCTGGGCAGCGCTCTTTTACGGCAGCTCAANGGTNGCCGAGATCCTCTTCNCCGGCGGCCAGTAACCAGCGACCAGTANCCGGCGGCCANCAACCACCGCCTACTCNAGGAGAACGCACTTNCCATCGTTNTGCCCCGCGAGGTCACGGCAGAGCTTCTGCATGGTAAAGCCGGCCTGGGCNAAGCCAACCGTNTGAACCCTCGCCTTGCGAAAGCGATTCTGCATCTTCGCTATCGCCAGGACGAGNTCCGGAGCGATNTTCTGGTTCTTCTCATCCCNNGGCGTACCATCGGTCAGCAGGTAGATCGTGTCAATNTCGGGAATCCCGAAGGCNCTGGACATTGCCAGGTCCGTTCTGGTGGCGCCCGATGGTCNCAGCTTGCGAACCCAGTCNGCGGCCTTCTNCTTGTTCGNTTTCGANGCGAACANGAGTGCCGGCGTCTGGGCGTGCTGAATAGGCTTATCCAGGNTNGGAGCCGGAGGAGGAGGCGATCCAAAAAATCCTANCTGGTGATTGAAGTCCATGATCCCGAAACGTACNTGCGCCGGCAGCCCCGCGAGAGTCTTCAGCAGCTCATGCTTGACCCGCGTAATCCTCGCCACACGCTTCAGCTTATCCACTGGAGCCTTCTCGCTCCCTGATGCNCCATCAGGCTTGACCACCACCGTCCTTCCCTTACGACCCGGTTCCTCTGGAGGACGCCTGGGTTTCTGGATAACGGTATCCATGATCTTCATGCTGTCGCTNACATCGATGATGAAGAGCACCCTGTCGGAATCGACGGTNACCGAAAAGAAGCTTGGCCTCTTGAAGAGGACCGTACGGCTCTCGGTCTCTTTTTTCGGNGGNGGCTTCTTTCCGCCCTTCCTGCCCTTCCAGAAATTACGCCAGTCTATGGAAACCTTGAACTTGTACCCGGAGAGCTCCTCGAGGGNTCGNTGCAGATCGAAGTAGATCCGATCCTGAGGTTTTCTCTCGCGGCGCGCAAGCTCATCGATAAGAGGCTCCATCGANAGCTCGGGATTNTCCAGGTCCCTGATCCAGCGCANGGCNGTNAAGACGACCTCCTTNCGGGNNCTTCGAAGCGCNCCATGCAGCGTCTTCATCGCCAGGGCNTCATCGCTCCATCNCCTCAGGACGGCAAGGAGGANGATCTTGGTCTTCGAGTTCTTTCCCCTGGCGACCTCGNCGCAGACCTCCTTGCGAATNTTGGANGATTCAACCGCGGCNAGAGTCCTGCCGGCCAGTCGGTCGAGCTCGTAGNNGTGACCTCCCAGGGCGTACTTGAGNATGAGCTTGTAGCCGCGGACCTCGTTGGTCTCGGCCANCTCGGANACAATGCNCNGGGCAACCTCGAAATTCTTCGCNAGGATNGATTTCTTGAGCCNGTTCTCGGCAGATTTCCAGCCNCCCTCCGGCTCCTCNGCGNCGAGNGAAGNCNCAAGCGCCNTGCTGAGCAGGANACTCAATACGACAAGGAATCCGGNCAGCGGCCTGGCGCCCCNGGCAGCTGACTTCCAGCTCNANAATCNGACTGGGATGGANTGAGGTNTTCTCATTTGNATATTCTACCGCAGGAAGACGGGGATTCTATCCCGGGAACCTNCTGAAAATNCGNCATCGGNAGTTCTNCGGCCNGGAGCCGCCNGGAATCACGCTGAAAGTATTTCGCCTATCATCTCGGCGACCTTGCCAGGATTCGCCTTTCCCCGGGTTTCCTTCATCACCTGCCCGACAAGGAAATTGACCGAGTTCTTCTTGCCGGCGCGGACATCTTCAACCGGCCCGGGATGCTCGGNGAGNACCTTCTCCACCTGCTCACGNAGNNCGGAATCATCGCTGATCTGCTCGAGCCCCAGCTCGCTGATGATCTCAANCACCGGCTTGTCGCTCTCGAGCATCGGCTTCAGAACGTCCCTCCCCTTTTGTGAGCTCACGACACCAGCGTCAACGGCCTTGACCAGGTCAACAAACCGTCCGGGTTCGAGACCGAGGGAAGCGATCCCGGCCTTGCGGGAATTGGCCTCCTCCTTCAGCGCGTTGAGGATCCAATTGGCCACCGAGCGCACCTTCGGATAGAGCTCGATGCAGGCGTCAAAGAAGATCGCGGCCTCGTGATCACGCACAAGCAGATCGGCGGGATAATCCTCGAGCCCCAGCTCGGAGGTATATCGTTGCAGGCGAGCGACCGGCAGCTCCGGAAGGCCGGAGCGAATGTCCTCGATCTGTTCCCTGGTAAAGGTCACTGGCGTCAGGTCCGGCTCGGGAAAATACCGGTAGTCATGCTCCGCCTCCTTGCCTCGCATCGAACGAGTTTCATCTCGCTCCGGATCGTAGAGCCTGGTCTCCTGCACCACCTCCTCACCACGCTCTTTCAGTTCGATCTGCCTGGAAATCTCGTAATTAAGCGCCTTCTCGATGAAGTTGAATGAGTTGAGATTCTTGATCTCCGCCCGGGTCTCGAGGTGTTGGGCTCCCTTCGGCCGAATCGAAATATTCACGTCACAGCGCAGGGATCCCTCCTCCATATTGCAATCCGACACTCCGAGATAGAGCATGATGAGCCGGAGATTGCGCAGAAAGGCCCCCGCCTCAGCCGCCGAAGAGATATCCGGCTCTGTGACGATCTCCAGCAGGGGCGTACCCGCCCTGTTAAGGTCCACGAAGCTGACCGGACGACCTGCGACATGGGTGTTCTTGCCCGCATCCTCCTCGAGATGGATTCTCGTGAGTTGAACTCCCGCCTTCTCTCCATCCAGCAAGAAGTCTACCTGCCCGCCAAGGCCCAGCGGCTGATCGTATTGAGAAATCTGGTAGCCCTTCGGCAAATCAGGATAGTAGTAATTCTTGCGGTCGAACTTGGAAAACTCCCCCACCTCGCAGCCGCAGGCGAGCACTGCGCGAAGGGACTGCTCAATCGCCTCCCTGTTGGCATAGGGCAGAGCGCCGGGCCAGCCGAGACAGACCGGGCAGACATTGGTATTAGGCTCCGCCCCGAACCTGTTCTCGCAGCGGCAGAACATCTTCGTCCTGGTGTTCAGCTGGACATGGACCTCGAGTCCAACTACCACCTCATAGGCCGAGTTCTCGAGCGGATCGAACTTCTTTTCAGCGCACATCAGGCTTCTCCTCCCCCGCCCCAGGCGTTCACCGATGGCGCCTGGAGATGGTGCTCGGTCTCGGACTGGAAGGCATTGGCTATCCTGAGCACCACATCATCTTCCATCGCCCTGCCGTAGAGCTGCATCCCGATCGGAAGCCCATCGCCGGAAAGGCCGCAGGGCAGGCTGAGAGCGGGAAGGGATGCCAGGTTGGCCGGGACCGTCAGCACATCAACCGCATAGAGCTTCATGGGATCATCCATTCGCTCACCGATGGGAAATGCGGTAATGGGAGAGGTCGGACAGACAACCGCATCCACCTCGCCAAGCGCCGTCTCGAAATCCTGCCGAATCAGCTTCCTCACCTTCAGCGCTTTCAGGTAGAAATCGTCATAGTAGCCCGAGCTGAGAACAAAGGCGCCGATCATGATCCTTCTCTTCACCTCTGGACCGAAGCCCTCGGCCCTTGAGCTCTTGTAGAGCGCGATCAGATCCTCAGCATCCTTCGTTCGGTGTCCGAAATGGACCCCATCGTAACGCGCAAGATTCGAGCTCGCCTCGGCNGCGGATACCAGGACGTAGGCCGGGTTGGCGTAGCGCGCACTGGGAAGAGAGACCTCCTTNACCTCGGCCCCCAGCCCCCTGAGGACCTCGATCGCCTGCTCTACCCGCTCGCGAACCTCCGAGCCGACCCCCTCGGGAAAGAGCTCGGGGGCGANCCCGAGACGCATCCCTGAAATNTCCCGGGAGGCGCTCTCGACATAGTCCTTCACCTCGACGTCCCTGCTGGTGCAATCCATCTCATCGACGCCAGCCATCGCCTCTAGAACGAGAGCGCACTCGAGAGCCGAATGCTGCAGCGGGCCGATCTGGTCAAGCGAGCTGGCGAAGGCCAGCAGNCCGTAGCGGCTGACCCGGCCATAGGTCGGCTTCAGGCCGGTCACCCCGCAATATGCAGCCGGCTGGCGAATGGAGCCGCCCGTGTCGGAGCCGAGATGGAGCATCCCCCGGGTAGCGGAGCAGAGCGCCGCGGCCCCGCCGCTCGAGCCGCCGGGAACATGGGTGGTCTTCCAGGGGTTCTTCGTGATCTTGATCGAGGAATTCTCCGTAGAGGAGCCCATGCCGAACTCATCCAGGTTGGTCTTGGCCACACAGACCGCGCCGGCCTCCCGAAGCCTCCTGACCGCAGTAGCCTCATAGGGAGAGACGTGATTCTCGATAATCCTGCTGGCCGCCGAGGTGCGCCCGTAGAGAGTGCAGATATTCGACTTGACGGTAAAAGGAACGCCCGCGAGCGGCCCCGGGTCTTCCCCTGACTCNAGCCGCCTGTCAAGCTCAGCCGCCTGCGCAAGAGCCTCCTCGCGAAGGATCTCGGTGGCCGCGTCAAGCTGCGGATTNACCTGCTCTACCTGGCGAAGAGCGTCCTCCGCCGCGGCGGTGGCGGTGAGCTCGCCGGCCCGAATGCTGTCCCTGGTATCAAAAACNCTCTTGGTCAATGCTTCATCCTGCNGNTCAGTTCTCGGAGCTCTCCGCNTCCCCGATGATCCGNGGAACCAGGAAATAGGGTGGTTCGCTATCGGGAGATGGACGCAGGGCTACCTCGTTAGGAAGGCTGGGTGCTCCCTCATCCGGACGCAGAACATTGGAGGCCTCGCTGGTGAAGAGCGATGGATCGACTCCCTCCGTATCCAGCTCCTGGAGCTCCCCTACATATTGGAGAACCTTCTCGAAATGCTCCTTGAGACCGTCGATCTCCTCCCGGGTCAAGTCGAGACGGGAAAGAACCGCGATCTTCTCGACCAGCTCATCTGTTACTTCAATACTCATGTTTCCAGCTCTCCGGTCTTTGTCCGGCTGAGATGCCGGCATTCGAGGACAGGACTTTCACTCTCAAGCGAAGCGACCATTCTATGCCTTCATCCGCCAAGTTCAAGAGAGTCAAAAATACGATTCATCTCAAAGCTCCTGGATGACCCGGTCGCGGAAGATCTCAAAAAATTCGTGATAGCCGGGATTGGTAAAATCCCTGTAGGTCCATGGAAGCGACCGATAGGCTCCATCCCTGTACATCAGGGTAATCTCCTCCCAGATCCCGCNGCCTCGGTAGATTCGATGCGAGTAGTCCTTGGTGCTCGCCAGGATGATTCTGCAATCGTTGATGATCCCGGGATCGATATTGATCGGACGCTCCACAGCTGCCGGACGCTTCGCCGTGATCCGCTTCTCCAGCTCGATGGCGCCGTGCTTGACCTCCGCGAGGCAATCCTGTGGATGGCGTTCTTCGCAGACGAAAAACTGCCTCTTCAGCCCCGTCCCCATCGTGTCCCGATAGCTCTGGGCGTCGGGAAAATCAAAAACCTGGCTGACTCCGAGGGAATCCAGCGGACCGTACTCCCGCTCAATCAGCTCCCGTACATCATCCAGATAGGCCTCGCTGCAGCCGAAGGCTCCGAAGAAGAGATAGGCGAGAGTGTCCTGTCGCAAAAGTCGTATGCTCGCTCGATGAAATCGAATGAAATCACTGAAAACGCCCGCCAGGACCGGCGGCTTACCGCCTTCCCGCCGAGACCTGCTGATAAACTACTTATCGGATAAAACCGGCCCCACCTTGAGATCGGCCGGTCGCGAATCCGGCTCGGGTCCCTCACCACTCAGGAGAACGAGCCACAGTCAATACGTCAACTCGCTCAACCCCCGCGGACTTCAGGATCGCGGCGCATTCCTTTACCGTCGAGCCCGTGGTCAACACATCATCTACCAGCAACACGCGAGAGGGAAATCGGCGAATCCTCCTGACGGCAAAGACTCCACGCAGGTTNCGCAGACGCTGCCGCCTGCCCAGCCCCGCCTGCCTAGGCGTCCACCTCCTCTTTCGCAGCAGGCGGCGAAAAACGAGCCCCTGTCGAGAGGCGAAGGCGGCGGCGAGAAGATCCCCTCCCGGACCTCCGCGCAGCAGACGCTCGACAGGATGCCTGGGTATACCGCAAACGACCGCCGGCTCTTCAGCTGGACGTGTCCCGGNAACAGGGGAGCCTGTGATCAATGCGCCTCGAAGCGAGAGCAGGCCCACCATGCAGGACAGAAAAACTTCGGCTCGGCTTTTCTTGTACGCAAGCAGCAGCTCGCGCCCGACCCCCTCGTAAGTCACGACGCAGCTCACAGAGTCCTGAGCTGGAGGATCCTGTTGACAGGACCAGCAGCTGGCCGCCCAGCCCCCGGCAGCACCGGCCGANCCGAGCGCCCGGGAGGCCGAGGGGAGCATGNCNCCGCAACGGGAACACGATGGCCCCGNCANCACGAGNAACCNNGCGCANTCCCGGCACAATGAAAAGATCTCANCCCGATCGTGAANATCTTCCCGGCNGAACAATCGAGGCNNCGGCAANCGAAGNCCNCAGGCCAGGCAGGCCNGNGGAGCAAGNAGGTCAAGNCCACCGTCGGCAAGAGCTCTGGCCCAGCTGCNGGCGANNTGGCGAAGNCGGNCGNCGGNCCCTGCGAGCANCCGTTTGCCGGANANNCTACAGTCCNGCCNGGANCCGTNNCTGGAACGGGCCTTGGAACGGGCCTTGGAACGGGNNCCCCNGTNTTTCCGNNTAAGTTTCATTGAANCTCNCCTGCAACGCGNAACGCGAACAATTCTTTCCNGGCAGGCAGGGTCATTCTGGGGTCCGTGGCGGCTTTCGCAAACTACACACGGCGACCGCTCTTGCCACGAACGTAATGCCTGATACAATTCTCCTCCAAAGATATGAAACAAGGCGGAGTAGCTCAGACGGCTAGAGCGTCGGATTCATAACCCGAAGGTCGGCAGTTCGATTCTGCCCTCCGCTACCAGATTCGAGCCCGCCCGGCAGTCCGGGCGGGCTTTCTTGCTGGGTGACTCAACATCCCGGCAATCCGCTAATAGGCTTGGTTTCAAACGCTACTGGACTAAACTGGATTTCGTCATGACAAAGAACGGCGCTATCGGGCCGGAAGCCGGTTTCCCACCGCGGTACCCATGAAGCCGCCAGCACGCAGATGAAACCAATGAAGATCCTCTATCGGCTTCTCTTGCTGCAATTGACAGGCGGCTTCCTCCTGCTCTCCCCGCTACAGGCAAGCCCCCAGGCCGAACAGGACGACGAGAGGGCCAGGAGCGGCCTGCAGGTTCTCTACGATTTCAGCCTCTCAGCCGGTCCCGTGGTAAAAGACCGCTCAGGAGCGGGAAGGCCCATCGACCTGGTCATCGGCGACCCCAGCGCCGTTCGCCGATCGAGCGGATCGCTCGAGGTCCGCAGCAAGACCCGGATTCAGTCGGGAAAAGAAGTCTCTCGCCTGGTCGAATCCATCCGGAGTTCGGGGTCTGTATCCATCGAAACGTGGATTCGTCCCTCGAAGACGACGCTCGACGGTCCGGCCCGTATCCTCACCCTCTCGAAGGATTCCACCAACCGCAACTTCACACTCGGCCAGGAAAAAGACCGCTACGTCCTGCGCCTGCGTACCACGAAGACCAGCTCCAACGGCCTGCCATCGGTGGACTCCAGCAATCGAAGTCTCACCCCCTCCGTAACTCATGTCGTCTATACGCGCGCGCGCGACGGACTGGCGCGGATCTACATCAACGGCAAGAAGAACGTTGAAAAAAACATCGGGGGCTCCCCTTCCAATTGGGATGGAGCCTATCGACTGGCGCTTGCCGATGAACTCTCCGGGGGACGCCCGTGGCTGGGCACCTACTACCTGGTAGCAGTCTACAACCGCGACCTCTCCCCCGCCGAGGTCGAGCGGAATTTCAAGGCGGGACCGGGAGTGGAAGCCTCCCCGGCGCTGGCCGCCAGGCAGAAACTGACCGCGGGTGAGAAACTCTTCGATCAACACATCGCTCCCCTGCTGTCGCGTCATTGTCTCGAATGCCACGATGCATCGACGAAAAAGGGAAAGCTGGACCTGTCGGCAAAAGGCTCTGCCTTTAGCGGAGGTAAAAACGGAAAGGTCATCATCCCCGGCAAGGCCCTGGGGAGCGCCCTGTGGAAACTGGTCGAAAACGACAAGATGCCCAAGAAGCGCCCCTCTCTTTCAAAAGAAGAAAAGAGACGGCTTCGGGACTGGATTGACTCAGGGGCTGTCTGGGTGGGTGAGGAGCTGGACCCCCTGGCCCATACTCGGGACAAGCGCTCCGGGGGAACCTGGCTGCAGCGCCTGACTATTGATGAATATATCGAAACCGTGCGGGATTCCCTCGGGATCGATGTGGCGGAGGAAGCCCGCAAGGTCCTGCCAAGGGACCAGCGGGCCGATGGTTTCAGCAATACCGCCTACAACCTCACCGTCGATCTGAAACATGTCGAATCTTACGCAAAGCTCGCGCGGATCATCGTCGAGAAGATGGACGTGGTGAAGTTCTCGACACGGTTCGCGAAGAAACAGAAGCTGATTGACGACGACATGCGCGACCTGATTGCGAAGATGGGCAGGTGGATCCTGCGCGGTCCACTGCAGGAGCGCGAGGTTGTCTCCTATCGAGGAATCTCAACCACCGTCGCCAGCGCCGGAGGGAACTACAGGGAGTGCGTTGAGCTGATCATCGAGGCCATGCTCCAGTCACCACGTTTCATTTACCGGGTCGAGAACCAGCGCGGAGATGGACAGCTGTGGCCGGCTGGAGAGTACGAGCTCGCCTCCCGCCTGAGCTATATCCTCTGGGGAAGCTCGCCCGACCAGGAGCTGCTGAAAGCCGCCGATGAGGGAAAACTTACGGATCGAAAATTTCTCAGCTCCCAGGTTCGACGTATGCTGAACGATCCCCGCGCCAGGAAACAATCATCCCGATTCATCGGAGAGTGGCTGAACCTCGGNCGTCTCGACAATATGGCCCCATCTCGCAAGCTNTTCCCCGGGTGGGAGCAGGAGCTCGCGCAGGACATGCGGAGGGAGACCCTGGCTTTCTTCGATGATGTGGTCTGGGAGCAGAGACGTCCCTTCTGGGATCTGCTCAACGCCCAGGTCACCTTCGCTACGCCCCGACTGGCGAAACATTACGGCATCGAGGCCCGGGGGAAGGGGCTGGTGCGCTACGAGCTGGCGTCGGTGCCCGGCCGCGGCGGCCTGCTGACACAGGGGAGCCTCCTGACCATCGGCGGCGACGANGCATCGATGGTCACCCGGGGACTCTTCATCCTCACCGAGCTCCTGCGCAGCAATGTCAAGGATCCCCCGCCCGGCACTGACACGACGCCGGTTCCCGCCAGGCCGGGCCTGACAAAACGCGCCATCTCAGAGAGANGGGTCGCCGATGCTTCCTGCGGCGGCTGTCATTCAAAATTCGAGCCGCTGGCTTTCGGCCTCGAAAAATACGACGGCCTCGGATCCCGGCATGACAGGGATGAGCATGGCAACCCGCTGCGNGAGGATGGGGAGATCTCTCTGCCGGGAAGCGGGAAAACCATTCACTACCGTACGACGGNGGAGCTGATGGACCTGCTGGCGGGCAACGAGCGTGTCCGGGAGACCCTGGCCTGGAAACTGGCCCAGTTCGCGCTGGGGCGCCCTCTTCTCGGCTCAGACNGGCGCATCCTTGGAGAGATCTATGCCGCCGCGCGAAAAAACGGAGGGCGCTACCAGGACCTGATGACTGCAATTGTTCTGAGTGATCTGGTAACATCCACTCGAACGGAGAGCGAGTGATGAAACAAGAACCCCTCAGCCGCCGGATGATTCTCAAGGGCCTCGGCAGTGTAGCCATCGGCCTGCCGCTGCTCGAGGAAATGCTCGCGCCCTCCGCCTTCGCCCGACAGCAGGAGCTCCCGGTTCGGGCCTTCAACGTATTCTTCGGCCTCGGGATTCCTGCCCCGCTGCAAACCGAGGGTTTCAAGGGCGTACTCGAACCCCTCGAACCGCTGAGCCGCAAGCTGCTCATCATGCGCAACATCGACCAGGTCCGCTGCGATGAAAAAGGGATCAATGCCCACTTCGACGGCGCCTCGGGCGCCTTTACCGCCGAGGCGCCCAATGGCGAGGCTCGCTCAGGCGGACCTTCCATCGACCAGGTAATCCGAAGAGGTCATTATCCCAGGGGGCTGCCCCCCGGCATGGTGCCCACCCTGATAGGAGGCACCTTCTTCCGGCGCAGCCGCATCAGCCGCTTTGTCCACAGCTACAACCCGGATGGAAGCGTGGCGGCGACGATCCAGGAAAAACCCCGAGCTCTCTTCGAGAGGGTCTTCGGCGCGGTCACCGCTGAAAAGGGCTCCGATGCCCGGCGCCTGCATCTCAAACGCAGCGTCCTGGATTCGGTGGTAGGCCAGTACAGGTACTACACCGGCGACAGCTCTCCCCTGGGCGCAGCGTCGAGGGCACGTGTGGCCGATCACCTCGACCGCATAAGGGAATACGAGCAACGTGCCTACAGGATGAAAACAACCGACCCGAGAGCTCCCGCTCTTCCGGCCAGGTCCAAGCTAAAGCATGGCGGCGAGGCGGACCCCGGCGGCGAGGGGATTGACATAACGCTCGAAGAGCTGACCACCGAATGGCGCCTGATGGCGGATCTCTACGCGCTGGCGATCCAATGCGACCGAACACGCTTCGGCTCCGTAACCTTTCTCGCGGCAGGAGAGCGAATACGGCTCAAGGGCGATTATCGATACGCCGGACGGAAGATCTACCAATTCGATGATGCGGCCCAGCACAAGCGCTCCGGGTCCGGAGGCTGCAGCCACGAATGGTGGCACCAGTTCGACCCGAAGAAGAAAAATGAGCAGCTACGTGCGCACGCGCATATGAAGATGCGCGAGGTGGCCTATTTCCTCCAGAAACTCGACGGCAAGGATTCCAGGGAGGCTAACGGCAGGACCATCCTGGAAAACAGCCTCATCACCATCTCCACAGAATCCGGCGATGGACGCCACTCGAATGTAAAGCGCGAGCTCTCAGGTGTCTTCCATGCGATCTCGAGCGCCGGCGGGCGCTTCAAGACCGGCGAGATCATGGATGTCGGGGCAGAGGGAATCGATGTCTACAACACCCTCCTCGAGGGAATGAAGGTTCCCGGGCGCCTCGGCCCCCCGAAGCGCGAAGCGCGGCCTGTAGACAAGNTCCGCGCCTGAGCATCACGAACACGCCTCCCGCCTACAGCCTCGCGGCCTGAAAAAAATCAGGGCGTGGCCGTCTCGAGCTGGAGGTCGAAGTAGACATCGCTGGAGCCCTCGGCATTGTTGATCAACACCGAGACGATATTGCCATCTTTCTTGATGAGCCCGGCGTCGATCTCGACGGTACGATTCCAGTACTTGGCCTCGTGGTTGGCCTCTTCCTTGTCGACCTGCTTTCCGTTGATCCACACCACGGCTGAATCGTCCGAGGCGACCAGCAGCTTGAACTTCTTCTTGGCGTCAATCAGCTTCTTCTCGACGGAAAACTTCCTGCGAAAGAGGATCGGCTGGCCCTTGAGCTCGAGAGTCTTCCCCTTCTTCTTGGCCACATCGGCCTCTCCGTAGCCCAGGGGAGCCTTCCCCTTGGCCCATTTTCCATCGTTGAAGGCCGCCTTGACCCAATCCTCTCCCTTGATGCCGCTGGCCGGCGCATAGCTCCAGCCAGCGCTTGACTGCGCGATCACGACCACCGCCTTTTCCGGCTTCGGGGCCGGCTTGGGAGCGGGCTTCGCGCCAGGTGCCGCGGCGGCGGGCTCTCCCGCGACCACCTTCGCGGCCACCAGGCCGCGATTGATATCAGTCCCGGGAAGAGCCTTCTCCAGCTCGGCAACACCATCATCGGTAACCTCTGTCTGCCAGAGATAGAGTCTCTTCAGGCCCTTGAGCTTTGAAAGACTCTGGATCCCCTTATCGTTAACCTTCGTTCCATAGAGATTCAGGTAGTGAAGATTCTGAAGCTTTCCCAGGTGGGCCAGCCCCGAACCATCTATCCCGGTGAGCTCGAGATGCAGACGACCCAGGTTCACCAGGTCGGAAAGATTCGCGAGACCTGCATCGGTAACCTTTGAGCCGGCGAGGTTGAGCTCGGCGACGGCGGCGGCGCCCTTCAGAGCGGCGACCTGTTCATCCCCTGTCTTACCGGCAACAGCCCGGAAGCTGACGGTCACCAGGTTGGTGTCCTGGGCCAGGCGCATGGCTCTTCCGCCCGCCTTGGTGATGGCGGCGGATACCGTCGCCGGCAGCTCCGCTACCTTCACCTTCTTGACTGCGGCCTTGGCGCCGGGGTCTGCCCACTTCGCTCCCTGGTCAATCCAGCGCCTGATCGCTTCAATCTGGCTCTTCTCAAGGGGGCCGCCCTCGGGAGGCATGATGTCATCATCATCCTTGGGAAGGGAAATGCGCTTGATAAGCAGGCTCTCGGCCGATTTACCAGGCGCGATAGCGCCGCCGTTCTTGCCACCCTTCAGGACGTCTGCGAGGGTGTGAAGCCTGAGCTTGGACTTGGCCTTCTTTTCGCCATGGCACTTGAAACAATTAGCCTTGAGCACCGGCAGGATCTCTTTTGAGAAGTCCACCTGCTGGGCAAGAACCGGCTGGACTGAAAGAATCAGCATGGAAAACAGAGCGACGGGGGCGAGCAACTTGCTCACCGCAACAAGGCGCGATTTAGACAATCGAATCATCGGGTGTACATTCCTCATCTCAGGTGACTCCACGGTTAGTGATTAGCATCAGCGGGGTTTATTTCATAACGAACCAGCCCCAATAATAGCTGGATGAGGTGGTTCAAAACCATCGTCTTTCGACCGAATCGCGTGATACCATGCCGCTCGTTTCCTCGGGCCGCGCTGGCCGGCAACGGCAAGCCCTCCTGAAAAAACCCTGAGCTTACCCGATCATGCAGATCAAGAAAATCCGCGTCCGCCACGCCAACCGCTCCATCTGGGGCCACCTGGCTGAGAGAGAGAAGACCCTTCCGCTGGTAACCCCCCTGGATATTTACACGGACTTTAAGGAGACCAGGGGCTCCTGGTTCTGGGATTCAGGGATGGCCGTCATCCAGATCGAAACCGATGATGGGCTCATCGGTACCGGCTGGTGCGAGGACGGCTGCGAGGCGGTAAGCCCCATCGTCGAAAACCATCTCTCCAGGCTGCTGATCGATCAGGATCCGCTTGATATCGAAAGTCTCTGGGACCGTCTCTTCCGGGCGACGCTTCCCTATGGCAGGAAAGGTACTGTCCTCCAGGTCATCAGCGCGATCGACATCGCTCTCTGGGATCTGAAGGGAATCGCCGCTGGTAAGCCGGTCTACGAGCTGCTCGGCGGACCCGTCGCTGAATCCGTACCGGTCTACGCCTCGGCGCTGCATCCGGTGGGGCACGACAAGGTGCGGGATGAAGCCCGCGCCTATGTAACCGAGGGATACCGGTCCATGAAGATGCGCTTCCCCTACGGCCCGGGCGATGGCGAAAAAGGAATGAAAGAAAACGAGGCGCATATCGCCAACGCCCGCGAGGCCGTCGGTCCCGATATTGACCTGATGGCCGATGCCTACATGGGCTGGGACCTCGACTACGCGGTAAAAATGTGCGGGCGGCTCGAGCCCTACGGCCTGGCGTGGGTCGAGGAGCCGCTGATTCCCGACGATCTCGATGGCTATGCCAGCCTGCGCAAGGAAACCTCCATCCCGATCTCAGGGGGTGAACACGAATACACCCGATTCGGCTTCCGCGACATCATCAACAAAGGAGCCATGGATATTATCCAGCCGGACTTGAGACGCTGCGGCGGTTTCACCGAAGGACAGAGAATCGCCGCCCTGGCGGCCGAAAGCGGGGTCACCCTCATCCCCCATGCCTACGGGATAACACATCTGCACTTCGCCCTGGCCAACAGCAACATACCGATGATCGAATATTTCCCCATGCCTTGCTGGGATTCGCTGCCCGATGCCGAGATCGAGCCGATCTTTCACGGCGAACCGCAACCGGAAAACGGCAGGGTCATCGTCGAGCCGAGGCCCGGGCTCGGCGTCGAGGTCAACGAGAAGATCTTCAGCTGATGATCTCTTCGAGNGTTTTTCCGCCGATGTCGCTCAGGCGCCGGTTGCGCCCGGCGTAGAGGTAGGTCAGGCGCTCATCCTCCAGCCCCATGAGGTTGAGGATCGTCGTGTGAACATCACGCATATGGATCGGCTCGCCGGCTGAACGGAGGCTGAACTCATCGGTCTCGCCCGCCTTCGAGCCGCCCTTCACATCGCCCCCGGCCATCCACATGCAGAGGGCGTAGGAGTTGTGCTCCCGGCCCGGCTTGCTGCCAAGACCCCCATTGCGGAAAGGAGTACGCCCCATCTCCGAGGCCCAGACCACCAGGGTCTCCTCGAGAAGTCCGCGCTGCTTGAGGTCGGTGAGAAGACCGGAGACCGGCTTGTCGACCTCGCGGCTGTGGCGAATCATGCCTCCCTTGACATCACCGTGGTCATCCCAGCTGTAGCCGCCGATCTGGACGCCATGGACAAGAAGGCTGTAACGGACGCCCCTCTCAACCAGCCTCCGGGCCAGCAGGCACTGTCGCCCGAAGCCGGCTGTATGTCCCTGGTTGAGGCCGTATAGCTCGCGAGTTGATGCTTTCTCCCTGGAGATGTCGACGATCTCAGGCGCCTCCATCTGCATCCGGAAGGCCAGCTCGTAGGCACTGATTCTCGCCTCCAACTCGGT
>PAOC01000066.1 GCA_002708465.1 Planctomycetota bacterium | reverse complement strand
CCCGGCGCTGGCGCTCAGGGTCTTCAGCGCAACGGAGAGATCCTCGTCCTTGCAGTCCAGGTTGACATAGCCTGCGCCGAGGAAATCTCCGGGTTCTCTGTCGGATCCGGAGATGTACTGCCTGAAAAGTCCCAGAGCCTTCCCCTGATCATCCTGGGCCTCGACCGACGCGGTCAGGCTGCCGCAAATGACCAGGAGCGCGACCAGGGTCCTCTCCCGCAAATTGCAATTTTTCATGAGCTGTCCCTTCAATTGTTATCCCGACCACCGGTCAGGTAGACCGGGATCGCCTCTCCCTTATATTCGAACTTGACCCTGTCGCTGGCGACCTCCAGCAGCAGGAATTCCGAGATGCTGTCGCCCGGCCTCAGCGGCTTGCCATCGACGACCGCAAGTCCTCTGCCTCCGCCAACCAGGATGCCCTTCACAGAGGGCTTCTTGCCCTCGAATTCCACACGGATCGCTGTACGCCGGACCAGCTCAGCCGTTCTGCGCCGCAGCTCTGAGGCAACCGGCGCGTACTCGGCCGAGAGCGCCTTCAGCTTTCCGGTGTCAGCGAACACCGCCAGGCTCAATTCCTCGGCCTCCCGGTAGTCGCCGGAATCAAAGCTTGCCTGCATCCCGGCCAACCCCGCGACAGCCTCGCGGTAGTGGTATTTCAAACGTACAGGTTTCAACCTCGAGCCCTGGGCGGCCAGCCTGGATTGGATATCCCTGTACTCTTTGCGATGCCGCGGCAGCGAGAACGCGATCTCTTCTATCCCGGACTTCTCAATCTTCACCCAGGCCGCCAATGCGCCGGATTCATCTCCATTGGAGAGAGCCTCGAAAACCTTCGCGGACAGTCCCCGCAAGCGGCTGACCGCCTCCGCCTGGCTGATACCGCCCTCTGGCGCTTCATCTGCTGGAGCCTTCCGGATCTCCTTCGGTTCCTCAGGAGTGCTGAGCGGAAATGGTTCGCTGAACGGATCGCGGCCGCTAAGTCTTGGAAGCTCGAACGATTCAAGCTCCAGGGCAAGCTGGACAAAACCCGTATCGGAGCCGTAGGGCGCGAGCGCGGGCAGCTCCTGGACATCCTTGATGATGTTGCGTCCGCCCTGGGCGGCCCTGCGCAGAGAAGCGAAGACCTGCTCACGCTCATTGCGAAGACCATGTACCTCGGCCTCCAACAGCGCGATAAGCCCGGCAGGTCCACCGAGAACTTTCGCATCCTGATAGCTCTCGAGGGCCTCGCTGTAGCGCTTCTGCTGGCGAAGGCACAATCCAATGGCCAATCGATGCTGCGCCTCCTCCGGCTGCTCCTCCGCCATCACCTCCAGCTTGCCGAGAGCATCCGCGGCGCGCCCCTTCTTCCAATTACGGACAGCCTCGGAACGAAGGACCGTCATGCCTGAGTCGCTGATCGCCTGCGCGGCTCCATTCTCACCCGCGTCAGAGTAGAACGGGAGAGAGCACAGCCCCAGCAGGAGCGCACACCTCAGGAAAGCAGGACTGGCTCCGAAAAGCTTCTTCATGGCTTGCTCTCGGCCTCCTTGAGATAGGTATAGGTGCTGACCGTCAGGTCGATCTCCTTGACCGAATTCCTCGCCAGGCCCAGCAGCTCAGAATCATTTCTTTCACGCAGGTCGCCCTCGGGAAATTCACCCTTGGCTCCCAGCGGCTTCAGGCTGACGGCGTCAATCTTCAGGAAGCGCTTATGATTCTCGATACGGCTCATGAACTGCAACAGGTCAGGCACCGTACCCAGGAGCTGAAAACGGTACCGATGACGAACGAAGTTCCTGACGTTTGCCTCGCCTTCAGCGGCAGCGACCGAATCCGCCGGAGGCAGATACTCGGCGCTCTTGATCAACAGCTGCGTATTGCGGCGATACTCATCCATGACCTTTACGAAGGCATCGTGCTGCACGTGCTCCTCGGCAGGCAGGATCTCCGCATAGCTGTCCGTCGTCTGGATCAGCCGGGTCCTCTGCTCCTGGAGACCGGATATCCTGCCGATCTTGTCGCGAAGCGAGGACTCCTCGGCCTCGCACGCGGTCAGGGCAAGAAGAACGCCGGAGCGTTCGCCCAGCTTGGAGTAGATCAGGAAGCCAAGCCCCGCGCAAAAAACGAGACAGGCGCCACCCAGCGCCGCAAGCCTCTGCTTCTGGTTTAAATTCTTTAGGAATTCGCTCATCGATCAGGTCTCCGTATCCGAGGCCGTATTTTCCTGGAGTCCCCGCAGGTCGAGGCGAATCGTGAACCGGAGGTTGTGCGGCTCGCGATAGCCTTCAAGAACCACGGACCTCCACTCAGGACGGCTGATGCTCTGGAAATCGGAATAGAAATTTCCCGGCTTCAGGGACTCATCCAGGAAATCGAGATAGAACTCATCCGCCCCCTTCAGGCGCTCACGAAAGGCCGTCATCCTGCCGACCTGGCTTCCGGCTGAATAGCAGAGCAGCCTCAGGGAGCCGCCGCTGCCAGCCATCTCGCCGGCCCTGGGCCGATCCCCGGGATCACGCTCCTTCATATCCAGCCGGATAAGCCAGATATGATCAGGAGTCAGCCGAACCAGCTCGGTCAGCTTCTTCGACCAGAGAATACGATTGGTCTTGATGCTGATGATAGCCCGCTCTCTCTCCTTGTAGTCGTTGATCTCGTCGAGAAGGGTATCTACCTGCACGGCCTCCTTCTTGCAGGCGAAAACATCCTGCTGCCTGCTCTCCAGCTCATCCCCCAGGCTCGAGGTGGAGAACACCAGGTAGAGCCAGGTAAAGAGCAGCAGACCGACTGCGGCCAGCCCCGAGGCGCCAAGGATCAGCTTGAGCTTTGGGTCCACGCCAGCGGAGCGAAACTCCGAAGGTAAAAGGTTGATTCGAATATTCACTTTCATCGCCATTCTCTTCAATCGTCCAGGACACGCGACGCGAGGCCCACAGCTACCGCCAGCTGCGCGGAGTTACCTGCCGAGGCCAGCGCTCCTGTCGAGCCCTCGGCCTCCTCAACTCCCTCAAGAGGATTCCATTCACTGACTTCGCGGCCAAAGGTCTGTTCGAAAGCGTCACCGATGCCCGGAAGCAACGCGCTGCCGCCGGACAACCGAACCGACTCGACCACGCGTTCATGATGGTTTTCGAAATAATCTATTGAGGCGTAAATCTCCGCGGCCAGGTCTCCGAGGATCGGCGAAACGCACTCCATCACCTCGAAGTTATCCGGACCGGACTCGCGCTTGATCCTGTCACCCTCCTCGGGGCTCACTCCCATGCGCCGCGAGATGGACTCTGTAAAGTCTTTTCCGGCCAGGTAGATCTCCCTCGAGAAGGAGGAGACTCCATCCTCGAGAATGTTGATGCTGGTCTTGGAACCGCCGACATCGATCAGGGCCGTAACCCCATCGAGAGCTTTCCCAGCGCCGGAGGGCGAGACGGCCAGCTCGAAAGCGCTTCCCAGCGCGAAGCCGTCGACATCGACCGCAACTGGAAGCAGCCCGGCTGCCCGGACGACACCAAGAAGGTCGTCCAGCGTTTCTTTTCTCGCTGCCACCAGGAGAACCTGCATCTCGTCGCCAGGCTGATCCGCCTCGGCGCTCCCCGGGTCAAGCATGGCACAATCAAGGGCCACCTCTTCCAGCTCGAACGGAATGTGCTTCTCAGCCTCGTACTTCAGCGAGCTGCGAAGCTCTTCCTCCGACATCCGCGGCATGGAGATATAACGAACCACCACGGATTTCCCGGACACTGAAACAGCAACGTTCTTTGTCCTGATTCCNGCCCTGGAAAANAGCTCCTTGAGAGCTTGCGGTAAATCNTCCCGATCTACCGCTGGCGCNGTGCCGAGGGCGCTCAGATGCATTTGCCCGGCAGACTCCACCATCTCAACAGCCTTTATTTCCTGNCTGCCTATGTCAAGCCCGACAAGGCTCNGCTTTGTAAACATCTCCACTCCCGCACTAACTGCATTTTTCCTCGTAATCCTGCGCGAATCTTCCCCTGCGCAGAGACATTCGATATTCTGCTCCATCGGCCAGATGCAGCAAGTTCTGTGCTAACTAACTGGATTATCGGTACGGCAGAGGTGGTTTGTTACTGCAAGCCTTTATTAATAAAGGTGTTACCAACAATGTCTATTTTCCCAATATGCAGATGAGCGAGGAAATCAGCTCGGCGAGCTGACCCTGAAGGGCTGTGACCGGTAATAACGCCCGATCGTTGGCCACCCAACTTCGCTCACCTCAACCCTGGCTGATCAGAAGAAATCCGGCAGCAGCTTGCTGGTGCGCCGGGCCAGGAATTCTTCGCTCTCACTGGCTTGTTCGGCCCCAAGGCACTGCTCAGCAACCTCGACCGCCTCCTTCATGGTCACCTGCCGAATGATGCGCTTGACGGTAGGAATGGCGATGGGACTGAGACTGAAATGCCGCAGNCCGAGTCCCATCAGAAGGAGGACGTAGGCCGGCTCACTGCACATCTCACCGCAGATCGAGACCTGGATCCCGGCCCGGTTGCTGGCGCCGATCACCTCCCCTATCAGTCGGAGAATTCCAGGATGGGACGGTTGGTAGAGATGAGCCACGTGTTCGTTGACCCTGTCGACGGCGAGAGAATACTGCACAAGATCATTTGTACCGATGCTGAAAAAATCAACCTCGTCGGCNACCCTGTCGATGATCAGGGCGATGGATGGNACCTCGACCATGATGCCTACAGGTACCCGGGGCGCCATCTCGACCCCCTCGGCCTCCAGCTCCTCGCGAACCTCCGCGATAATACTCTTGGCTGAGCGCAGCTCCTCGATGGTTGAGATCATCGGCAGCATGATCTTGACCGGCCCGTACACCGAGACACGAAGCGCAGCCCTGAGCTGGCTGCGAAACATGCCCTGCTCCTGGAGACAGAGACGAATCGAGCGGCAGCCGAGGAAGGGGTTCGGCTCCTCAAAGCCGACGAACTCNTCGTGAAACTTATCCGCCCCTGCATCCAGNGTCCGGATGACGAGCTCGCGGCCGCNCAGGGCTTTGACCGCCTTGCGGTAGGCTTTGAAATGAAGCTCTTCATCCGGGAAGCCCTNGTCATANAGGAACTCGGTCCTGTAGAGACCAATGCCCTTGGCCCCCCATTCGAGGGCNGTGGCGACCTCTTCGTGCAGCTCGATGTTTGCCGAGAGAGTGATTTCATGACCATCGATGGTTTCCGCCGGCCAGCTGATCTCCTCCTGCAACTCGCTGTAGAACTTTTCGGAATATCGCGCCTTGCGCCTGTAGATGGCCAGAGTCTTCTTGTCGGGATTGACGACGACCTCTCCGGTATAGCCATCGATCACCATGGTGTCGCCATTGACGACCTTGCGGGAGACATCCTTGAGACCTACCACCGCCGGCACCTGGAGCGCCCGTGCCAGGATGGCCGTATGAGATGTACGGCCTCCAACGTCGACTGCGAANCCTATCACCATCTCCTTGGCCATAGACGCTGTCTGGCTAGGTGTCAGGTTGTGGGCGACAACGGTAACGTTCTCCCGAAAGACCCGGGGCTTGCGTCTCTTGCCAAGAATTCGAGTCAGGAGCTGCCGCTCNATGTCCCTGATGTCATGTGAACGCTCGGAGAGGTANTCCGACTCCATCTGCTCGAATCGATCGTGGTATTCNCCCAGGACGATTGANGNNGCNTAGGCCGCCGTGAACTNNTTNTCCCTGATTCGGCTGATGACNTCGCTGTGGAGNCCGGGGTCATTCANCATATCCCGGTGCGTCTGAAGCACCTGGGCNGCGATCATCAATTCCTCGCCAAGATCCGCNATCTGGACCTCAAGATCGCGGCTGGCCNTNCGNGCAGCCTGCTCGAAACGCCGAACCTCGGATTCAACNTCCTCCNNCGCGACAAACCGACGATGNATNCTGAGNTTGTCGGANCGCAGGAGCGCCACNTCGGCNATCGAGATGCCCGGCGATACGGGAATGCCCTTGATCGTTTCCATTACTCTTCGTCAAACTTGCGTTCAAAGAGATCGNTGATGGCGTCCAACGCNTCGGTCGCNTCNGNGCCTTCCGCCTTCAGGCAAAGATTGGCTCCACACTCCGCTCCCATGCTCATGATCCCAAGAATGCTCTTGGCATCGACAAAGTCATCACCTCCCTCACGACCCAGCCTGACATCGGACTCGTATTGTGTGGCGGTCTTGACAAGCACGGTGGATGCCCTGGCATGCAGTCCATACTTATTAGAAACCGTGACTGTGCGCTCTACTTCCATCTTCTAACTTCTCTGCCTCTACTTTCAGCTTGGTCTTGTGTTCAACTCCGCGGCTCGTACCAAGGATCGCTCCCGGCCGCGATTCCGGAGCCCCCGGTCTCAGGTGCCTCCATCGGCTGCCGCGCCGTTCCCGGCCGGGCCGAGGGAGGCCCCCTCCTTCAAAAACTCATCGTAGATCACCCGGGCAAGGGCATCCGAATCGTGCCTGGCGAGGCACTCATCATGAGTCCCCCAGCCCCGCTGCCCTGCGGCCTCTTCCTGGTCAAAGAACGCTCCTGTAACCAGCCTGACAGTTTTGTACTCGGACTGACCGTTGAGGTCACAGGCGACCGCCTCCGAGCCCACATCCTTATAGGTCTCGATAATCTCTGGTGGAACAATCCCAGCATGGGCGACCACCGCGTCAGGAAAGCCCTTGCCGACATGAACGCGCAGCGCGGCGAGATGATCACAGAGGGTGTACCCGTCGGTCTCCCCTGGCTGGGTCATGATGTTGCAGATATAAATTCGCTGGCGGCCGGTGGCATTGATCAGCTCCATCAGCCCATCGATGAGCAGATTCGGAATGACGCTGGTATAGAGACTGCCGGGACCGAAGATAAAGAGATCGGCCTCATCGATCGCTGAGCGAATCTCCTGTGACATGGCGACCGGGCAGGGACGAATTTCCACCTTCTGAATTCTCTTGGTGCTCCGGGCAATCTGCACCTCCCCGGTACTCTTGGAACCATCGGGATGCTGAGCTACCAGGGAAACCTTCGCGCTGCTGGCCGGTATCACTCGCCCGCGAACATTGAGGATCCTGTTCAGCTCTCTGATGGACACCCCGAAATCGCCGACCAGCCTCGTCAACACGGTAATAAAGAGGTTTCCGAAGCAATGCCCCTTGAACTCCGCCTCATCAAATCGGTACTGGAAGGCCTTGGCTATGAGCGGATCGACATCCGCGAGCGCCATCAGGCAATTGCGAATATCTCCCGGAGAGACCATGTCGAAATCATTACGCAACCTGCCCGAGCTCCCCCCGTTGTCGGTGACGGTAACCACCGCGGTGATCCGGTCAGTATAGGCCTTGAGTCCGCGAAGCAGCGCTGCCATGCCGGTGCCGCCGCCGAAGGCGACAATCCTGGGAGCGGTTTTTCGCTGAGCGCCCGTCGGGTAGGTGCTTACGCCAGTCTCATTGTCAGCTGAACTGCTCATCAGCTTCTCTGAAAATATCAGTTATCCGTTTCGGATCATCACTCTTGGCAAGATACCTGAGTGATTTTTCATCGCGATGCAACGTTGCGACCCTCTTCATAATCTCCAGGTGAAGTTCAGCCGTCTCTTGGGACGAAAGCACAAGGAATAGCAGGTGGGCCGGTTCTCCATCCACAGACTCGTAGGGAAGACCTTCTGCGGAGCGCGCGTAAACCCCAAGCAGGCCATCGATGAAATCGCAGCCCTTGGCATGGGGCACTCCAAGCCCCTTGCCAATCCCCGTAGATGCCTGGGTCTCACGTTTCTTAATCGCCTTCAGGGCATCCTTCACCGCCCCCTGATCGAGCGTCCCCTGACTAACGAGATGCTCAAGCATCTCCTCATTGGCCGACTGCTTGTCCCTAGCCTGCAGATCCAGGAGCATCGAGGGGGGTGGATACAACTCAACAAGATTCATGAAGTCACATACCTTTCAGGAGATAAATACGAGCCCGTCTACTTTCCGACATGTAAGCCCCCGGAGCAAGCTATCTATAAGAAAGCTGCGACTTTAACCCGCCTGGAACCTGTTCTGATAAGTCCACTTAGCGGAATCAAACACTCCCGGTCACAAATAAGCTCACTTCTTTTCTTTTCGACACCAGGCGCCACCAGGAACCGAGGTTCGAACCAGTCACGAAAATAACCGTAAAGGCGTACGGAATAAACGTTTACTCACCAGAAGCAAAGAGTATCGACTCCCTGCCGCAAAGTCAATCCAACCCGGGGCAATCGGTAAAAGGTTTAATCCCGCAAGACGGCCGCTTTCCTTTCCAGGTCGTCATCGGAGAAAAAGACCTCCTCGAGGCAGAGTCCGGAGGCTGGCGCCGTACAACCCGTATCGACTCTCTGGCCGGATCGCAGAGCATCCAGAATCGTATCTGGAGTCCTCCTGCCCTGCCCGATCTCCAGCAAGGTACCTGAAAGTATCCGCACCATATTGTAGAGAAAGGCGTTCCCGAGCACATCGATACGAATCAGCGAATCGCCGGGGACCCCCACCCTGACAAGATGGAGATACCGGACGGTGCTCACCGAAGTCTCAGCGGTGCTGTTCTGAAGACAGGCGAAATCATGCTGCCCCTCAAAAAAAACAGCCGCCGCCCGCATCGCATCGATATCCACCGGACCCCGAACTCGTGACACGTAGCGGCAGGAGAAGACATCATCGATCTCCCCGTTGAACCAGGTGTAGTGATAGTGCTTGCCGACCGAATCGAAGCGCGGCTGAAAGCCTTCCCCCACAACGCGCGCCGCGGCCACGCGGACATCAGCAGGAAGCTCATTGTTCAGAACAATCGGAAGCTTGTCGGTCGGCACGGAGCTGGCCGTGGTGAAGGCGCAGGCCTGGCCCCGGGCGTGGACCCCGGAATCTGTCCGGCTAGCCCCATCGACCCTTACCTCTTCGCCAAGCGCCCCGAANATGGCCTCCTGCAGCACCCCCTGGACGGTCCGCAAGCCCGGCTGGAATTGCCAGCCNTGACAGNCCGTTCCATCGTAGGCCACTATCAANCGAACCCGCCTCATCGATTCAGTCTCCTGTTTGCTCGCGACCCGGGCCGGGAGAGGTTCGCTACAGCTCTTCGGCTATCTGAACAGCGTTCAGCGCTGCGCCCTTGCGAATCTGGTCGCCGACCACCCATAAATCATAGGTCGCGGCTTCATCCGGATGCTGCCGCAGCCTTCCGACAAAGACATCATCCTGGTCGGCCGCCTGCANCGGCGTGGGGTAGCGGTCGTCATGCGGATCATCNATAACCTGGAGNCCGGGAGCCTTCTCAAAGGCCTCGCGGATCGCGGAGATGTCGAGCGGGCTCTCCGTGCTGACCTGNATGGACTCGGAGTGAGCCCGCTCCACGGGAACACGAACACAGGTAGCGCTGATCGGCACCTGGCCGAGCCCCATNATCTTCCTGGTCTCGAGCGTCATCTTCAGCTCCTCCTTGGTATAGCCGTCGTCCTGCACGACATCGATCCTCGGAACGAGATTGCCAGCCAGCCGGTGAGGGAAGGGGCTGTCNTCGAGCTGCTCGCCGGCAAGCTCACGCCGCAGAGCATCCATTCCCTTCGCGCCGGCTCCGGAGGCCGCCTGGTAGGTAGAAACGACGACCCNGGTCAACGGGGACAGCTCCTGGATCGGCTGCAGCGCGACGACCATGATGATCGTTGAGCAGTTGGGGTTGGCAATNATTCCCTGGTGACCGGCNATCGCGCCGCTGTTCACCTCNGGCACCACCAGGGGAATCTCGGGATCCATCCGNAANGCGGATGAGTTGTCGACNACAACGGCTCCCGAGTCNACCGCAAGGGGAGCGTATTCACGTGAAATCGAGGCCCCGGCGGAAAAGAGNGCCAGGTCTATCCCGGAAAAGGAATCCNGNCCAAGAACNTCGACCGGNAGNTCTTCCCCCTTGAACTGNACCGTCTTCCCCGCNGANCGCTCCGATGCCAGCGGNCGAATACCGCTGAGCGGAAAATCGCGNGNCTCNAGGACATCNAGCATCTCCTGCCCGACAGCCCCGGTAACNCCTACAACCGCAACACTTTTTGAACTCATGATCGATCCTTGTTCCGCGNCTTTTCCTTTTTCTCCTTGTCNCGGCGATCTTTAANTANCGTGAGNANGGNCATCAGGGGNANCNCCAGGNAAAANAACGCGACGNCAATCAGGATGAGTAGTTTTGGGAANCTGACAAAAAACATNGGCCCCTCTCCGGCGCCTGNNCACCTTCAAAAGCCAAACGGCTTAGACTACCGGCAGCCATCGGAGTACGCAATANAATCNNTCCCCCCGNGCCATCCGGAAAAGTTCANCCCGNNNGNGTANACACATTAAAAAACAANCGNCTACGACTCTCCNANGCCATCNACAGAGGCGCGGTAGCTCANNGCCTCGAGNATATCCTCTTCACCNACATCCTGNGNNCCTGAGAGATCAGCTACCGTCCTCGCCACACGAAGNGCGCGAACGAATCCCCGGCCCGAGAGCGCCATGGGCGTCGANACGCGCCGCAAAACCGCAAGGCTGCCGGGAGTNAATCGACCGGCCTCCAGCAGCCTGGATGCGNTGATGGCTGAATTGAGAAGCGCNCCACCCCAGCGCCGNGACTGACGCTCTCTCGCCCCGGCTACCTGCCGAGAAAGGGTTCTCGAGTCAAGACCGGAAGAAATGGCCCCGGGTTCCAGCCAGCTGCCGGGCTCGATCGCGGCGAGTCGGCAATGAAGATCCAGCCTGTCCGCCAGGGGGCCTGATATCTTCCGCGAATAGCTCTTCACCTGGCGAGGACCGCAGGTGCAGGGCCGCCTGGGATGNCCGAGGTAGCCGCAGGGGCAGGGNTTCATCGCCGCCACNANCAGAAAATCGGAGGGAAAGGTNACCACCCCGCTGGCCCGGCCGATGGTGATCTGNCGCTCCTCGATCGGCTCACGCAGAGCCTCNAGNGTTCTGCGCGAAAACTCGGGNAGNTCATCNAGGAAGAGCACNCCGCGGTGAGCCCGGCTGACCTCGCCCGGNGCGGGCCGGCTGCCGCCNCCGACCATGCCGCTGTGGCTCACGGTGTGATGGGGNGANCGAAAAGGNGGAANACGAGANAGTTCNCAACCGGNCTCGCCCTCCGCNGCGCTCCGNATACGAAGAGTNTCNACAGCCTCCTCCCTGCTCANCCGCGGAAGGATCCCTCCCAGGCGNCTTGCCAGCATTGTCTTGCCGATCCCGGGCGGNCCGCTCAAGAGGATATTGTGGCGNCCCGCGGCCGCCAGNAGNAAGGCGCGCTTGGTNGCCTCCTGGCCGACCACCTCGGCGTAATCCGGCACCGCCTCGCAGACGGAAACTTCCCGGGGCAGAACGGTCGGCCCCCGCTCGCCTCGAAGCACATCAACAGCCTGGCGCAGGTGTTCGACTCCGAACACATCNAGTCCCCCGACAAGCACCGCCTCGGTCGAATTCTCCAACGCGAAGACCTGCTCCCCGGCGCCCCGCCCGGCCAGGCAATCGGCCACCAGCAGGGCNCCCCTGACGGGCCGCACCTCCCCCTGCAACCCGAGCTCGCCCAGGAACCCCATCCCACCCAGNCGCTCTTCCAGCCCGGACGCACGCACGCTGCCGCTGGCGATCAGGATCCCCAGAGCGATCGCCAGATCGAAGCCGGCTCCCTCCTTCTGGCGAGCCGCCGGGGCAAGATTGACGAGGATCTTCAGGGTTGGAAATCGGAATCCAGAGTTGCGAATCGCCGCGCGGATCCGATCCCGGCTCTCGCGTGTCGATTTCCCCGGCAGGCCGACTATGTTGAAGCTGCCATCTCCGCGCCGACAGAGGTCCACCTGCACCTCGACCGGCCGCCCCTCGACCCCCAGGTAATCCCCGCTCCTGAGACAGACAAGACGCCTGGCTCCTGGAAGCCCTGCTGCCGACACTTTCTCGTTAATGTTTTCACCGTTTACCTGCCTCTCCATCTTGCCGGCCCTCCCGTCTTTACCCTCAGGGGTAACTTCGAAGGGAACCCTCACAGTTGCAGCGGCATGGGCAGGGTGGAATTATGAGTGCTTGAAGATGTAATGAAAGCCGAATTCTTTGCCATCGCACGGAGGTAGCGNTGNTAGGATGAGATCTCGCGATNAGGCGGCTCGGGCCGGACCGCGGGAGCGACTGAGAACGCAGTTGATGGACCTCCTCTTCAAATGATCGATCGGACAGCAAGAACTTACCGCATAGCCGCCGCCGTCGGCCTCCTCCTGCTTATCCAATCGCCCGNAGCCTTCCTCCAGGCCGAGGACGACANNGGAGCCTCGACCAGGGTCGCCCGCATGGTCTCGATGCTCCAGAAGCGCCAGGGAGACAGCTTCTGGTCCCTGGTCTCNNGGATCGAGGAGCTTGGCAAGCCGGCCATCCCTGCCCTCAAAAGCAGGCTGGCGGCTGAAAGCGAAAAGACCCGGCTCGGCTGCGCCAAGGCGCTCCTGGGACTGGGCGATTCCGCCGCCCGGCGCGAGGCTCTCAAGACGCTTGGCGACCTGGCCGAAAAATCGAAGGACAGGGACATCAAGATCGACGCCATCGGCGTCTACGGCCTGGTGGGAGACCCGGATGACATCATCGACCGCCTGGAGGGGCAGCTCGCCTCCGAGACCGACCCGGGCATCCTGATCTCCCTGGCNGTCTGTCTCTGGGATGTCGACAACCTGACCTCTGCCCGAAACAAGCTCCTCGANCTGCTTGGCTCACGCGACTCCNCCGTCAGCCAGGAGGCGGCCCTCGCCCTGGCCGAATCTGGCAACTACGATGATGGCCGGGTCAAGAACACCCTGCGGCGACTTCGCAACGAGCCGACCGCGCGCGGACGGCGCGCCGACCTGCTCTACCGGCTCATGAAACTCGAAAAGCAGCTCGACGACAGGCTCTTCAAGGGCTCTGCCGTCCCGGAGGGTACGGATATGAAGAAGCTGCTGGAGAAGAAGGAGGAGCGGATCAGCAGCCTCGAGGCCCGTCTCGAAAAAATGGAGCTCGGCGGGCCCGGCGCCGCCGGCGGCACCCAGGCGCGCGGAGACAAGCTCCTCGAGGAGATCATCGCCAAGGTCCAGAAGCTCTATGTCGACAAGGACAAGACCACCCGGGAGCGCCTGGTCCGCGCCGCGGTAAAGGGCATGGTCCGCTCCCTCGACGACNACTCCGTCTTCATGGAGGCTGANGATTCGAAGAGCTTCCAGGAGGACATCAAGGGACGCTACGCGGGAATCGGCACCCAGATCACCAAGGTGCCGGGAGGACCGCTCGAGGTGCTGCGGCCCATCTACGGCGGCCCGGCCTACAAGGCCGGCATCCTCTCCGGCGACCGGATCATCGAGATCGAAGGGCAGCTCTCAGCCAAGCTCGAGATGGACGCGGTCAAGGACCTGCTGCGAGGCCCGAGCGGAACCGAGGTCAAGCTCAAGGTGCTGCGCAGAGGCTGGAGTGAAGCCAGGGAGTTCACCTTCCGCAGGGCCACCATCAAGGTCTCCTCGGTCCTCCACGAGACTCTCCCGGGCCAGGTTGGCTACATCAAGCTGAACCAGTTCGGCGGCTCGAGCGCGGAGGAATTCACCGGAGCCCTCGAAGATCTTGAAAAGGACGGCCTCAAGGGGCTCATCATCGACTTTCGCAACAATCCCGGAGGCTACCTGCCGGTAGCAGAGAAGATCGCCGACCTCTTCGTTCGCGGCAAGCTGCCCATCGTCACCCAGAAAGGTCTCGCCTCCGAGGATGGCCCCGAGCGTTCGACCTTCCCAACCGAGAAGGCGCGTACAGGCTACCCCATCGTCTGCCTGGTGAACGAGCACAGCGCCAGCGCCTCGGAGGTCGTGAGCGGCTGCCTGCAGGACTATGACAGGGCNACCCTCGTCGGCCAGCGCACCTACGGCAAGGGCAGCGTGCAGAGGCTGGTCGGAGTCGACAGCGAAAAGGGGGCCATGCTGAAGATCACGGTGCAGTACTGGTACCTGCCGCTTGGCCGCTGCATCAACACGATCCGGAATGAGAAGGGTCTCGTCACGAAGGAAGGCGGGGTCGAGCCCGACGTCAAGGTGCTGCAGAAGGTGCCGGCTCTCTGGAGGCTGGAGGAGCGCAGATCCCTGAGAAACAACGAAGCGCTGCTTGGATACACCGAGAAGCATCTCGACGCGCTCAGNTCNNTCGCCACGCTTGGNGACCGGGGCGANCCCTCCCGCTANCCCGANCTNGAAAAGATCCTCGCCGCCGTCGAGACAAAGGGAACNGANGCNGACGTCCGCCAGGTGATCCGCGACATTCTTCGGCGCAAGCTCGAGGACGAGCGCGGCCGCCAGTTCGCCCTGGATCTGCAGGATGATCTCCAGCTTCAACAAGGAGTCCTCAGCCTGCTGAAGGCGATGCGGAAAAACCCGGCGGAGATCGCCGAATACGCATGGATCAAGCCCCTGCCGGCTCCCGAAAAGGAAGAGTAGAGCCTCAACGCGGAATCACTTGGTCGGGATTCGGCTCGAGGGCTTCAGCTCGCTTCGCGGCACGTAGGAAACCCGCCACTGGTCCTTGTCGCGCGAGTAGCAGAAGATCGGGGCAACGTCAAAGGCGTCCTGGAAGTTGTACAGATTCTCGAAGTCTTCCAATCGATCGCCATCCTGCTTGCCCATCAGGTCGTACTCGACCAGGTTGAAGACCATGCGGCCGAAGTCGCCGGTATTCTTTACACCCCAGGCCTCGAGCACCATCTGGGCAAGACAGCCGAACTGCTCGATACTGTAGCGCTTGACTCCCTCGAGGAGTTCCTGGCCCTTGACGTGCTGGCTGCCATCGGGAGCCTTCCTCACCACGTTCTTAAGGGTGAAGTCCAGGGCTTCGTAGATGAAGTTGTACGCTTCGGCCTCGAATCGTCTGTCGTTGCGAAGCAGGGTTCTGAACTTCTCTGCGGCGGTCATCGGCGCTCTCGCGGTATCTGAATACAAACCGAAGCCCTCATAGGCTCCGGGGCCGTATTCATGATTTCGACCACCGGGCAGCAGAAATTGAGGATTAAATCCTGATCCGGACGACATAAGCGTCCAGAAGAGCCCAGAAGATGTTCCAGTAATCATCTGCTGATGATTAACGGACGATGGAGGCGGCGAGGAGCTCCCCCACGGGACGCGCCCTCTTCACCGCCTGCTCCACCACGAGGTCTGGACTGACGTTCCCATCAAGCGCCCGGCACAGCTCCAGCAGGTCCTCCTGGAAGTCGTTGAGAGCATCCAGGGCGGACACCTGCGCCTCGGCCATTCCTGAGCGCGACCACTCGAGCAGCATGGCGAGAACCCGCTGCGCTCGCTCCCGGTTATTCTCAGCCTCGGGGAACATATCCGAGATGATCTTGCCGGGATCGCCGCTGCCCCAGCCCCTGAGAACAACCTCCCGGAGCGCCTGGACCGCAGCCTCCTCCTCCGGGGCGGATTCACCCCCCGAGCCGAGATAGAGCCGGTGGCAGCGGGAGACGATGGTGGGAAGAAGACTTCCAGTCGAGGCGACCGTCAGGATGATGATGAAATCACCAGCCGGCTCCTCCAGCGTCTTCAGCAGGGCGTTCATCGCTGGAATACTCATCCGCTCGGCCCCCTCGATAATCGCGATGAACGTGTGATCGCGGCGGTAATGGCTGCGCTCACAGACCTCTCGAATCGTGTCGATGTCGATGACTTGCTTGCCCTCGAGAGGTCCGTAGACCGTGACGCCGGCGTGGTTGCCGTTCTCGATGCTTCGGCACTGGGCGCAATCGCAGCCGGGCGCGGCCGAGTCGGCGCAGAACAGGGACCTGCAGAAATCAAGGCTGAAGCGGATCTTCCCCGACCCCGGCGCCCCCACCAGCAGGTAGGCATGCGACAGGCGGCTCTTCTCCCTCGCCCTGCGGAAGTACTCCCGGGCGTGCTCATGACTGGAGAGTGTTTGAGTGCTCATCTGTGGTGAACCGCGTCTCTCAGGACTGTACCTGCGGCAGGGCCTTGATGACCCGCCCGTGAACCTGTTCTACCGAACCGCCCCCATCGATCAAGGCGAAGTTGTCGGAAAATTCTTCGGCCAGGGAGAGAAAGCCCTCTCGAACCCGGCGCTGGAAATCGAGACCGCGGCTCTCCATGCGATCGTCCTCGTCAAGNCCGGAGTGGGAGTNCTCCGGANCGAGNTCCACCAGGACCGTGAGGTCCGGGAGCAGGCCGCGCGTGGCGACACGGCCNATCGNAAGAACCNCCTCGACCCCCAGGCCGCCCACNATCCCCTGGTAGACAACGCTCGACCACAGGAAGCGGTCGGAGATCACCACCTTGCCGGCCTCGANCGCCGGNCGGATGACCTTATTGCAGAGCTGCGCNCGGGCGGCCATAAAGAGCAGAACCTCGACCTCNGNNTCCATCTCGCCGCCGGTNANCANCAGGATCCTGCGAAGCTCCTCNCCCAGNTCGGTCCCGCCCGGCTCCCGGCACAGCAGCACCTCNCGCCCCTGGCCCTCGAGATGCTGAGCCAGCAACCTGACCTGCGTGGACTTNCCTGCTCCGTCAACGCCCTCAAAGGCGAGAAACATCCTGACCTCCCGGATCACCCGCTCCGCGCACGCCCTCTCGACGCGCTACTCGGCAGCCTTGAAGATCGAACGAGGGTCGAGCCGGGGAAACTTGAAGACCCTCCGCTTCCTGCGAATGAGCCTGCTGATTTCATCGACCTGTTTTCGCGCCGCCGCGGCGCCCTCGTCCACCAACGAATCCAACTCACTGAAGTCGGACCAGTAAATCTGCCCTACTTCCGGCCGGATAACAATGTCGGCTTTTGAAATTTCCTGCGAGTTGAGACGAGAGCAGGCGATCGTCTCCGAACGCAGCAGGACATCGAGCCCATGGGGAAATTCCTCTTCCCTCTCGATGCGGTTCAGGATGTCGACGGCGATCAGCAGGTCGGGTTCAAATTCTTTTCTCGCGGCGCTCACCGGCACCGGGCAGACGATCCCGCTGTCGACCAGCAGCCTGTCGTTGTACTCAACCGGCGGAAAGACGCCGGGGATGGAGCAGCCTGCGACGACTGCCTGCCGAATCGACTTCCGTGTAATAAGCACATCTTCACCCGTCTTCAGGTCAAGGGTCGGCACCGCGAAGGGAATCTTCGTATCTGTGAAATCCACATCGGGCAGCAGGCAGGCGACCATCTCTGACATCTTCTCTCCGGGAAGCACCGATGTCTTCCTCAGGAGGTTCGAATAGGCGATCCCCTTGCGCACCCCGTTGATGACATTCTGCACCAGGCCGGGATGGGGATCCTTCGATCCCGGAAGGAGCGAGCTGAAGCTGCTCGCGGCGAACTCCTCCCCGCTGAAGTATTCAAAAGCCCGAGCGGTAATGCGTTCCGCATCGGGCTGAATGGCATAGGCCGCTCCGACGATCGAACCGGCGCTCGTTCCCACGAGATAATCGATCGGGATACCCGCGCTCTCGAAAACCTGCAGGACTCCGAGGTGAGCTAACCCCCGCACCCCCCCGCCGCCGAGCACCAGGCATACCCTGCATCTTCTTGCCATGCTATCCCTTGACCGCCTCCTCGTTGGCCTTGCCGCCGCCGGACCGCAGGTCGACGATCCTCTTCTCCTTCAGCTGGGTCTCCATGCCCAGGAGCTCGAGAATGCGCTCCAGGGAGATGAGATGGATGTCGTTCAGGCTCACCTCGGTGGCCAGACGCAGCCGGTTGCCGATCGACTCGGTGATCTTCCCCTGGTCCTCACCGGCGCACTGCGATGCGAGCGCCAGGTTCAGGTGAATCTCGTCGACTCCGTAGGGATCGTCATCTTTCTTTTTAATCACCAGCTGCCACTCCTCGACACGCTCATCGTTGTCGAGCTCTTCCTTGAAGAGGTTGAGGTTCACCAGCGTGCCCTTCACCTTCGAGAGCTGGAAGTCCTTCATATTGGACACCCGCTCGAGGTGGCTCGACATGCGCTGCACGGTGCGCCCGCAACCCGGACACTTCTCCCAGGTCATGCCGCCGACGATGATGTCGCCGGTGCGATAGCGAAGGATGGTGCTGCCGCGCCCATCGAGGCAGGTGTAGACCAGCTCCCCGGTCTCTCCCTCGCCCAACTGCTTGCCGGTATCGGGGTCGACAATCTCGACGATCTCCAGGTCGGGATAGAGATGGAAACCGCCCTCGGCCTCGGCTCTGCACTCAATCCAGCACTTGCGGGACTCGGTGAAGCCGAGAACGCTCAGCACACAGGGATCGGTCGAGCCCAGCCCGCGCAGGAGCTCCTTGACCCGCGCGCGGTAGCCGGGAGTCACGGCGTCGCCGCCAAGAGCCAGCCCCTTGATATAGCCGAGGTCGAGCCCCTGGGAGTGCGCCTCGCGCAGCAGGTGATAGACGTAGCCGGGAATGCCGGCCAGGTAGGCCGGCTGCATCTTCTGGATGGCCTGCAGGATTCCCTCGGTTCCCATGACCTTACCGCCGCCGGTGTTGAGCGTGAAGATGTTTCCGCCGAGGCCGACGTAGAACACCTGCCAGAAGGCCAGGTGAGGGGCGTAGGGAAACAGGCTGATGATCTTGTCCTCGTTGCGGTCGATGTCCGCCACCTCGGCGATCCGCCGCCCGGATTCCTTGAGTATGCTCAGATCGTACTGCGACAGGGTAAAAGCCGTCGGCAGGGCGCTTCGCCCGGTGG
>PAOC01000065.1 GCA_002708465.1 Planctomycetota bacterium | reverse complement strand
CGCCTTCGCGCTGGCCCGGCTCGCGCGGGAAACCTGAGAGGTTTCAGAAGCTTCGGCCGACCGCCAGCATCTCATCGGCATCGAGAACCCGATCGTTCGAATCGAAGAGGCTCGATACGCAGGACCGGTGAATCTTCATCTTGATGCCACCAACGCCGAGCGCTCCGTAGCAGATCACTCCATCGAGCTCTTCACCTGAGACCGCCCCGCCCACTCCCTCGANNCCCTCGGGNGGAACCGCGTTNAGGTCGATGGCGACCNGCAGGCTCNNGCAGGCCTTGCGGGCNTCCTCGCNNAGNAGNCAGACTCCCGGNCCNCCGGTGGCGATNACCAGCTCGGCGCCNTCCATNGCGGCGNCNAGCTCGGAGGCNTCNCCNGTGGCNGCNCCGGTGATGGACNGCGNGCCNTCNACCGCGGNGCTGATCTCNCCGGCCACCTCNTNNGCCCNNTCCTGCGANCGNGAGCCGACCACCACGTTNGCNCCNGANGAAGCNAGCAGGCGNACNACCCTGCGNCCNACGGGACCNGTGGCGCCCAGNACCACGGCGGANNTTCCGGCAAGCGGCTCATCTCCCGTCNCCNNNATGNCGCATNGCGGCNACNACNGCCGCGGCNGCNGTGGTGTTGGCNCCGCTNGAATCGAGCATGACCGACACCCGGTGATTNCCGAAGAAGGTNNNCACGATCTTGTCCATGACCGCCTCGCCCGCNGCGACNTNNCTGCCGCCGACGAAGATNGCCGTNGANTGAGAGNTGNNNGGCCGGCCTGGTGAAGATCGCCCCNTAGACGATNTCGACGACGTTCTCNGGNGTCACGTCAGCNGTGACAGAGNAGNACGTCGACANCGGANTCNACCGCCACCACGCTGTCAAAGGANCTCGNGCGGGAGTCNGTGTCGAGCTGGAGCAGTATTTTNCGNTTCTCTGNCATNNNAACCACTCAAGAAAAGAAACTCCCCGGCGGAGGCCGCAGCCGCGGCGACCGCCCGGGAGTTGTCGTTGACGAGAGCCTGCGNAAGACTCCCGAAAAACTGGTCTCAGCTATCAAGGCCTGCAAAGGGGTGCACAGCCGTTTCCCTGGCAGCGACGACTTCTTCGACGCTTGGGGAGCCGCTCATCGCGCTGGCGATGGCATCCTTGGTGGCCTGGTAGTTGTACTCGTAGATCTTGGCATCCTCGGCGGCTTCCCAGTGAATGAACACGCCGCAGACGATACAGAGATCTTCGGCCTGGTCAGCGGGGATCACGCCATCGGCGACGGAGTCCGCAACGGCTTTGGCGACCGCGTACTGGGCGGGGCCAAACATCTGAACAGCCTGGGTTGCGCCCTTGATCGTGACCTTGGTGATCATGACCGTGGCGGGCTTGACAGCGACATTCGGAGCCAGAACCGCGAGAAGGTTCGAGTGACCGGCACTCTGGTTGGCCAGGGCATTGGCGAAAGCCNNGCCGACAGGACCATCTTTTGAACCGATAAGNAGATCGATATGGGCAATCTCATTGCCATCACCAACCAACGCTTCACCAACAAACATGGACATAAGACCCTCCTGGGAAACTAAGATAAATCTTCAGATGAGTTGTTTCAGACGCTTTACGAACCACGATTTCTACCAGAAAATTGGCCTCTATGGCAACGCTTTATAACACCGAAGAAGCGGATGTGATCTGCGCCGGGGCCAGCGCGCGCAGCCTGGCGTTCTCGTGCCTGCGCGCAGGACTGCGGCCTGTGACCTGCGATCTCTTCTACGACTCCGACCTCGCCGCCCGCTGTCCGGGTACCCGGATCGCCACGGACACCTGGCCGGAAGGGATCCTCGACGCTCTCGAGCAGCTGCCGCCGCTGCCCGTGATCTATTCCGGCGGCCTTGAAAACCACCCCGACCTCATCAGCAGGATCGAGAACCGCCATGAAATCCTCGGGAACGGCTCGGCGGTCCTCGCCCGGGCTCTCGACCCCTCTGCGCTCAACGGCTGCCTCGCCCGGGCCGGGCTCACGGTTGCGGAAATCCGCCAAACCGGCGAAGAAGCGCCTGGAAAATCCGGCTGGCTCTCCAAGCCGATCAGGAGCGGCGGCGGAATTGGAATTGAAGCCGCCTCAAAGGCGACGACCTCCGAAGGCCGCTACCTGCAACGCTTCGTCGATGGGGTTCCAGCGTCCGCTCTTTTTATCGCCAGTGAAAACGAGCCCTCGAAGCGCTCCCTCCTCCTGGGAGCCACCGAGCAGCTCATCGGAGAGAGCTGGCTTGGAGCCGCAGGCTTCACCTACTGCGGCAACATCGGTCCCCTGGAGCTCGAGGACGAGGCTCTGCGCCAGGTCGTCCTCGCCGGGGAAGCTGTCGGCGGCGAATTCTCACTGCGCGGCCTCTTCGGCCTGGATTTCATTCTCAGCCCAGGCGGCCCTGTCTTCATTGAGCTCAATCCGCGATATACCGGTTCGGTAGAGGTCATCGAAAAATGCTGCGGATTCGAAACGATTTCGCAACACGTCAGCGCCTGCCGGAACGGGGAATTACCCTCGATTGCTCTACCCCCCTCGAGGGCGTGCGCCAAGGCCATCCTTTTCGCCGAGACCCCCGTCGCGCTGAGCGCTTCACATGCGCTGGTGGAAGAGAACGCCGCTACTGTCGCCGACATCCCCGCCATCGGCGAAACAATTGAGCCTGGCTCCCCCCTGCTGACCGTCCTGACCGAGGGGTCGGACCTGGCGAACTGTGAAGCGAACCTGGTCCGCCTCGCACGGGAAGCTCGCGCCCTCTTCGAGTAGAGACTATTTGCGGTAGTCAGCGCCCGCCATGCTCGCCTGGGTGGATTTCTGCCACTCCTCGAGAGTTTTACGCAATTTCGCCGCCAGGGCCGGCTTTTCACCGGCGAGGTTCTTCTTCTCGGTGGGATCGGCGGAGAGATCGTAGAGCTTATCCTTGCCCGCATCGTCGAGCTTGCTGTGCAATTTGTAGCGGCCATCGATCAGGGCCAGCTCACTCCGGCTCTGGAAAGCCAGCGGCCTGCCCCTCTTGAAATCGGCCCCGGCGATCAGCGGCAACAGGTTCACTCCATCCAGCGGCCGGGAAGGGTCAGGAGATTCGATTCCCAGCGCCGCGAGCACCGTGGGGAAATAGTCCTGGGTGGAGCAGACAACATCGCTCTGGCGCGCTTTCGCGATCCGGGCCGGCCATTCCAGGATGCCCGGCACCCGCACACCTCCCTCAAAGAGGCTCCGCTTGCGCCCGCGCAATCCGCCGGTGGTCCCGGGGGAGCCGGGCCCCTCTTTCTTTCCCTCCGGCCCGTTGTCGCTGGTGAACCAGAGCATGGTGTCGCGCGCGACATCGAGCTCCCTGAGCGTCTCACGCAGGCGTCCGACCTGCTCATCCATGGCTGTCAGGGCGCCCCAGTAATGCTTCTCCTTGTCCTTGCGGCGGGGATAGAGCTTGCGGTGTTTTTCGGCGGCGAGGATGGGAAGGTGCGGAGTGTGGAACCAGATCACGGCGAAAAACGGCTTCTTCTGTTTGACCGCCGAGCGAATAAAGGGAATGGCCTTGTCCATGATGATCTTTGAGTCATCTCCCTTGAGAGGTCCCTCCACCTTGTAGCCGTTGTGGCGGTAACTCGCCGCGTCCGGATGCAGCGTGGCGACCTTGCGAGCGGTCGAAAACCACTCGTCAAAGCCGTGGTCTGAAGGAGCCGAGCGCGTCTTGCCCTCGAAATCGCCGAGATGCCACTTGCCGAAATGCCCGGTGCGGTAGCCGCGCCCGGCGAGAACCTCGGCGAGCGTTATCTCCTCCTTCGGCAGAAGATAACGGGAAGGCGTTGTCGGTCCGCCTGCGTTGGCATAGAGAATTCCGTAGCGATAGGGATGGCGGCCGGTGAGACAGCTCCCCCGGGTCGGCGAGCAGACGGGTGAGGAGGAATAGAACCGGTTGAAACGCAGGCTTTGCCCCGCCATGGCATCGAGATGCGGCGTCTTGAGAATCTTGTGGCCGTTGTAGCCGACATCGCCCCAGCCCTGGTCATCCGACATCACCAGGATCACGTTGGTGGGTTGCTCTTCTCCCGCTATNGCAGCCGAGCACAGGGTGACGGCAAGNAAAAGCCATCCCGNGAGNTGGTGTCTTATGNTTCGTCTCATAGCCNGNGAATTACGCCATAGAGGACGCGCTCAGGAAGACCCCCCGAAATGCGCGTTCTGTACCGGGGTCACCTTCNCGAGAACCGCGGTAAGCACCTCAGAGGGGCTCTGGGTGGCATCTACCTCGATGACGTTCTCGGGCGGATAGAAAGCGAGAAGCGGACGGGACTCCTCCTCGTAGATATCCCAGCGATGGCGGATGACCTCTTCGCGCGCATCGTCGGCNCGATTTTCCTTCAGGGCGCGGCGCCTGAGACGCTCGATCATCTTCTCCTTGTCGGCACAGACGAGATGCACAACCTTCAACACCTCGATATGAGCGGTGAGCAGCTCGGCCTGCTCGGCATTGCGGGGAATTCCATCGAGAACGAGCAGGTCGGTGTTGGGCTTGTAGTCGTTGAGAACCGTCCGCGCGTTCATGTTCTCCTGCCAGAGCTCTACGGTGATGTCGTCGGGTACGAGGTCTCCGCGCGCGGTGTACGCGCAGATCTTCTGGCCCAGCTCGGAGTTGATATTGATGGTGCGGAAGACATCGCCGCAGGAGAGGTGAAAGAAACCCGGGATCGAACCAAGAATCTTGCCCTGGGTTCCCTTGCCGGCACCGGGAGCGCCGCAGAGAAGTACTGTCTTGTAGAGTTCAGATGTCATGCTCGCCTTCCTCTGCCGTTTTTACTGTTTCACAGGACCGCAATTTTACACCGTATCGCCTAAAAGTTAATGGCTTATCAATAACACTTTAAGCCAGGGGGAACAGGTAACTCAAAATGAGAACCTCGACGAGACCGAACACTCCCATCGCCGCCAGCTGCGCCGTCCAGGTCTTGAGGGTCTCCTTCTCGGTGAAGCCGCTCATCTTGCAGACCACCCANTAGCCGCTGTCATTCATCCANGAGATCACCTTGGCGCCGAAAGAGATCGCCGCGAAGATGTAGATCTTGTGGTAGGGCAACTCGACTTCCGCCTCGTCAAGTCCGGCGAGAACGCCGGCCATGATGCCTGCCGCGGTGATCACGGCCACGGTACCGGATCCCTGTGCGACCTTCATGACAGCGGCAGATCCCCATGCGATAAAGATCAGCAGGATACCGAGTCCCCAGGTGGCCTCCCCACCGTCCACATAACCCGTAACCATATCTGAGATGGTCTTTCCAATACCCGTCTCCTTCAGCATGCCCCCGAAAGCTCCACCTGCCGCGGTGATCAGGATGATCACTCCTGCCTCTCTGAGAGCGGGCTCGATCGCCGTGGTGAGTTGCTTCAGGTTGTAACCCTTTGATCTCGCCAGCAGCGCCATCGCCACGCCCGTCGCGATAAACATGGCCAGGTTTTTATTCCCCAGGAGCGCGAGGACATCGCTCTCATAGCCAAGCGCCTTCCAGACGCTATGGGCAGTGATCAGGATGACCGGCAAGGCAACGGGGAGAATCGAAACGAAAAAACCTGGGAGCTCTTCTTCGGGCCGGTCAACAATCTCCTGCAGTTCCGCTGTCGAGGCTCCGGGAGTGTCCCGCATTGGAAGATCCAGGCCGCGCGAGACAAACAGGCGCGGCAGCACCAGGCCTCCAAAGAGGGCGACCGGCAGACCGATCAGAAAGCCCCCGAGGATCGCCTGCCCGAGTTCAATATTGAGCGTCTCCGCCATCAGAAGCGGACCGGGTGTCGGCGGCACGATCCCATGCGTGATGACTCCCCCGGCGCAGATCGCCATGACGTAGCCCATGTAATTCTTCCCGGTTCGCAGAAACATGGCCCGTGCCAACGGCACAAGCAGGAAAAAGACCGTGTCAAAGAAGACCGGTATGGAGAGGCAGTAGCCGCTCAGCAGCAGGGCCCAGCTTGCCCGCTTCTCTCCGAAAATATTGAGCAGTGTCCGGGTAATTCGGTCCGCCGCTCCGCTTTCCATCAGGCACTGGCCGATGACCGCCGCCAGGGCTATCACGATGCCGATCTTGCCAGCCATCAGTCCCAACCCCGTGGCGGAGCTCTCAAAGGATCTCAGGGCCTGCTCCCACACAGAGACGCCGGGAGCGACCTCGACGGCATTCGAAGGAAGAATACCGACCAGAACAGCCGCAAGAATCAGCGCGAAAAAGGGGTGCAGCTTGAGCCAGATGATGGCGGCGACGATGAATAAAACGCCGATCAGGAGAATCAGAAAAGGTGACATGGCATGCTCTTCCTGGAGTTGTATCGACCGGTTCCCTGCAAGGCATGATAGCAGGAGGCGGTGGAATATCTCAAGAAGTGCGGCCCGCGGCCGCCTAGATCGTTTGACCCAGTCCTCGACTCTGGCACAATGCTGTAGCGATCACGGAGGGTCCCCATGTCTGATGCACAATTGAACGAGCGCGCCTGGAGCTTCGTCGAATCACAGCTCGCCTGCAACGAGTGGCTCAAAGACGGCTGCTCCATTGCTGCCGGCGGCGGACGAATCATCGACTGTGGAATCACGAGCGGCGGCTCCTGCGAGGCCGGGCTCTTCCTCGCTCGGCTCACCCTCTGTGATCTCGCCGAGGTTTCCATCGGCCCGGGAGAAGACCCGGAGCTTCCCTTCGACCAGGTCTTCGTGAAAACCAACCAACCGGTCGCCGCCTGCATGGCCTCTCAATACGCCGGCTGGCAACTCTCCGTCGGCGACTTTTTCGCGATGGGATCTGGCCCGATGCGCGCGGCCTACGGTGGCGAAGAACTCTTCAAGGAGATTGGCCACGTTGAGAAGGCATCCAGGATCGTCGGAGCGTTAGAGACCCGGCAAAAGCCCACGGCGGAGGTCTTTGAATTCATCTCCTCGAAAACGGGCGTCGAGCCGAACAACATCACCTTAGCCATCGCCCCCACCGCGAGCGCCGCCGGCGGGGTGCAGGTCGTGGCGCGCAGCGTCGAGACAGCCCTTCACAAACTGCACGAGCTCGGCTTTGACCTTGCGCGAATCCTCGCCGGAAAAGGCAGCGCCCCCATCCCGCCGACGGCGGACGATGATCTTGCCGCCATCGGCCGCACCAACGACGCTGTGCTCTACGGTGCCAGGGTCGAGCTCGAGGTGGCCGGAGATGACGAGTCCATCGCCGAGCTGGGAGCGAAGACCCCCTCCTGCGCCTCCGGCGACCACGGCGCCCTCTTCAGCGAGATCTTTGAGCGCTATGACCGTGACTTCTACAAGATTGACCCGGGGCTCTTCAGCCCCGCCGAGGTGATCTTCCGCAATCTCGACACCGGCAGCGAGTTCACCTTCGGAAACCTTGAACCGGGGCTGGTGAGGAGGTCCTTTCTCGAATGACCACCCCGAAAATCGCTATCCTCTGCGACGCCAACCTCTGGCATGTCGGCGACCTGCGGCGCGCCGCGAAGCTCAGGAGCCTCGACCTGGAAATAGCCGATCCGGAGAAGCTCCGGGCCGAATGTCCAGCGCAGCCCGGTACCCCCCAGTCGGTTCGCTGCGCTGACCTCGAGCTGACAGAGCTCGATGTCCTGCTGGTCAGAAGCGTTCCCGGGGGCAGCCTCGAGCAGGTCGTCTATCGAATGGACGCCCTCGAGACCCTGCGAGCAGCCGGCGTGACGGTGATCAACCCGCCGAAAGCCGTCGAGGCGGCGGTCGACAAATATCTCTGCCTCTGCCGGCTTCACGAGGCGGGACTCCCGGTTCCACGCACCATTGTCTGCGAAGATCCGGACCAGGCCCTGGAGGCCTTCGGCGAATTAGAGGAACAGGCTCTGGTGAAACCGCTCTTTGGCGCAGAGGGCCGCGGCATCATCCGTCCGGGCAGCCTCGCCGAGGCCGGGAGCGCGATCCGGGAGATCGCCTCTCAACAAGGGGTTTTCTATCTGCAGGAATACATTGATCATGGAGGGGCCGACCTGAGACTGTTCGTGATGGGCAACGAGATCATGGCCTCGATGAAACGCAAGGCGCCCCCCGGACAGTGGCTGACAAACATCTCCCAGGGCAGCTCCGCCGAAAGCTTCGCTCCCGGGGAAGACATCGAGGAGCTGGCCCTCAGGGCCGCCCGGGCCGTCGGCGCCGAGATCGCCGGGGTAGATATTCTCGAGGGTCCCGATGGAGCCCCTCGCATCCTGGAAGTCAACGCGATACCGGGCTGGCGGGCCATCAGCGAAGTCAGCGGCAAAGACATCGCTCTCGCTGTCCTTGACTACGCTACAGAGCGAGCCGCCAACCCGGATTCGGAAACCATCGGAGCCCTGCAATCGTGACCGGTCCAGATCGTGAAGCCTCCATCGGCGACCTGGCCATGATCGCCTGCCTCCTCGAGGCGAGGGCGCCGAAGGCGGGAAACGTCCAGCCCGGGAAAGAATTTGAAGGCACCACGCTTCGCCACTTCCTCGATGCCGCCGGCGCCATCTCAGGCCCCCTGGACCGCGCGCGGGAAAGCTCCCTGGGCGACACCATCCTCGAGGCCGTAAAGGAGAGCCGCAAGGTCACCGACCAGAACGTCAACCTCGGCATCATCCTGCTGCTCGCTCCTCTTGCCAGTGTTCCCGACGGGTCTGCGCCGCGCGACGGCCTCCGGGCCGTCCTTGAAAAACTTGACAGCGAAGACTGCCGCAAAGTCTACGAAGCCATCCGGCTCGCCTCGCCCGGCGGCCTTGGTAACGTCGAAGAGGCCGATGTCAACTCGCCTCCTCCCCCGAGCCTCATCGCCGCCATGAAGCTGGCCGCGGAACGCGACCTTGTCGCGCGCCAGTACGTCAACGGCTTCGAGCAGATCTTCGAAGAGGGCCTCGGCTGGCTCCTCGAGGCTCTCGAATTAGAGCTCGACCTCGAAACGGCCATCGTCCACCTCCACCTTCGATTCATGGCGACCTATCCCGACAGCCTCATCGCCCGCAAATGCGGCGACGAAACNGCGAAGGAGGCTGCCGCCAGGGCGGCGCGGGTACTTGGCAGCGACTGGCCNAAGGAAGGCTCCGAACGCCTCCTCGAAGAGCTCGACGGATGGCTGAGAGAAGACGGCCATCGCCGCAACCCCGGGACGAGCGCGGATCTCGTGGCGGCCTGCTTGTTTCTCGGTCTTCGTGCTGGCATAATCGGCCTTCCTCCATCCATTCCCGGCATCGGGGACGGGAAGACCTGATCTGGAACCGCCAAGCTGGCTGAAATATGCAAAAATACACCGTTCGCGTATCAAAAGATTATCTCGGCTTCTGCGCCGCCCACTTCATCGTCTTCGGCAACAATCTCTGCGANCGGCTGCACGGCCACAACTACCAGGTCGCCGCNGAGATCGAGGACGATCTCAAGGCAGATCACCTGGTCTTTGACTTCATCGAGTTCAAGCAGATCCTGCAGGGCATCACCGACAGCCTCGATCACAGGATGCTCATTCCGCTCAACAGCGACACCCTGGGTGTCGAGGTAAGCGATGAGACCGTGAGGATCACCTCTGACGAAAAGGAGTGGATCATCCCCCGAGACGACTGCGTGCTGCTGCCGATCGAGAATACAACAGCCGAATTGCTGGCCCGCTGGGTGTCGGGTGAGCTCAGTAAAAAACTCGAAACGAAGCTCGGACAGCTGCCGCGAGTTCTGCGTGTTGAGGTCTTCGAATCCCCGGGACAGAGCGCCATCATCGAGCTCAGGAACGAAGCCTGAACGCAGCCGACCTCCTCCCCCAGCGCAAGGGAAGTACCTTGAACGAAAACGAAATGCCGCAGGATTCTCTCTCCCTGGATGGACGCCGTGCCGTTGTCACGGGCTCATCATCAGGAATTGGCCGGGCAATCGCCCTGCAGCTCGCCGCCGCGGGCGCCGAGGTCCTCATCCATGCCAACCGCTCCATCTCCGCTGGAGAGACGCTCCGAAAAGAGATCACCGCACAGGGGAGGCGTTGCGCCTTCCTCCAGGCTGACCTGGGCACCACCGAGGGCGCCGACTCCTTCTTCGAGGCGGCCCTCGAAACCCTGGGAAACATCGACATCTGGATCAACAACGCCGGGGTGGACATCCTGACTGGAGAGGGAGCGAAGCTCTCCTACGGGGAAAAGCTCGAAGCTCTCATCGCCGTAGACCTGCGGGCCAGCATGCTGCTCGCCCGCCGGGCCGGCGCGGCCATGAAGGAGCGCGGCGGCGGCGTCATCCTCAACATGGGCTGGGACCAGGCGGCGGTCGGTATGGAGGGAGAAAGCGGAGAGCTCTTCGGGGCCGTCAAGGGAGGCGTGATGGCCTTTACCAGGAGCCTGGCCCTCAGCCTGGCGCCGGAGGTTCGGGTCAACTGCCTGGCACCGGGCTGGATCCGAACAGCCTGGGGAGAGGAGGCGCCGGCTGAATGGCAGGAACGGGTTCTCAGGGAGGTACCCCTCGAGCGCTGGGGGACCCCAGCGGACATTGCAGCCACGGCGCTCTTCCTGGTCTCCGATGCCGCGAGCTTCATCAGCGGACAGGTCGTCAACATCAACGGCGGAGCCGTCAGCTGAGCCAGTGCGGCCTCCGCTGCATCTTTTCGAACGACTTCGAGGCTCGATTCTGTTAATTGTTGGTATTCGCCGGAAAATAAATAAACACCGGCAAGGACTGGTCTCTAAATCAGGAGCCGAGAGCATGAGCGACGAAAAAGTCTACAGCGAGGAAGAGATCCACGGGAAACTCAGCGAGCTGCCGGGCTGGGAGCTCCGAGAGGGCTGGCTCAGGAGAAGCTTCAAGACCCCCGGCTGGCCCCACACCCTGATGCTCGTCAACGCCATTGGCTACAGGGCCGAGGCCGGCTTCCATCACCCGGACCTCGAGATCGGCTGGGCCAGGGTAGTCGTCAGGCTGCAGACCCACAGCGCCGGCGGCATCACGGACAAGGACTTCAGCCTCGCCCGCGAGATCGAGGAGCTCTCCACCTGGACTCCCGGTGAGGACAGCGCCCTCGAGGGCTTCCCGAAAAAATGGATACGCTGAGAGGCTGAGATGGCCGATTCCAGGACCAGAGGCTTCGTCACGGGTAAGCTGGCAGCTCCAGCCCTGCGCCGGCTCCTCGCCCAGCTGGAACCGGAGCTCGACTTCAAACCTGTCCTCATCGAGCTCAATATCGATGTCGCGGCCCTGCTGACGACCGACTGGGTCGCTCGCAAGCTCGAGCTGAGCGAAGAGCTCGACTCCCTGGTCCTCCCGGGCTATTGCCGGGGTGAGCTCGAGGTGATCGAGAAGGCGACCGGTGTGAAAGCCGAGCGAGGGCCGCGAGATCTTAGAAACCTGCCGGAATACCTTGGCCAGCGCGCTATCGAGGAGGACTACGGAGAACACGATATCGAGATCATCGCTGAGATCAATCACGTGCCGCAACTCGAGACCGAAGAGGTTCTCGCCATCGCCGAAGGCTACAGAACAGAGGGCGCCGATGTCATCGACCTTGGCTGCGACCCGGACGGACCCTTCGAGGGGATCGGGGAGCTCGTCGGGGAGCTTCGCGACGAGGGCTTCCGCGTATCGATCGACAGCCTCGACCCGCTCGAAATCGTACCCGCCGTCGGCGCAGGCGCCGAGCTGGTCCTCAGCGTGAATTCATCGAATATAGAGGTCGCCCGAACGCTTGGCTGCGAGGTGGTGCTCATCCCGGACCAGACGAAGACTCTCGGCGGAATTGACGAAAACGTCGCCCGGCTCGAGTCCTGGGGAGTGCCCTACCGAATCGACCCTGTCATCGAGCCCATCGGCTTCGGCTTCGCCCGGTCGCTCGGACGCTACCTCGAAATCCGGAGGCGCTACCCCGAAGCCGAGATCATGATGGGCATCGGCAACCTCACCGAGCTCACCGATGCCGACTCGGCTCCGATCAACCTCGTGCTGCTCGGCTTCTGCCAGGAGCTCGGGATCCGCAGCGTTCTGACCACCGCGGTCATCCACTGGGCCTCGACGAGCGTCCGTGAATGCGCTCTCGCCAGGAAGCTCGTGCACTACGCCTGCGCCAACGGAGCCCTGCCCAAGCACCGGGAGGCGGGCCTGCACCTGCTGCGCGACCCGAGCATCCTCGANCATGGNACAGAGGCNATCGAGGAGCTGGCCGCCGGCCTCCGGGACCGNAACTTCAGGTTGTTCGCAGAGGATGGAGAAATCCACGTCGCCTCATCAGAGGGGCTCGTNCGCGGNAAAGANCCTTTTGAAATTTTTGACCAGCTCGCGGTGGATGATCCATCCCATGCCTTCTACCTCGGCTATGAGATGGCCAAGGCCATCACCGCCCTCACNCTCAATAAGAACTATGTCCAGGATGAGGCCCTGCGATGGGGATTCCTGACCCGCGAAGAAAAGAGCCATCTTGACAGGAGAAAGGAGCTGCCGGAGAAATGACTGCGCCAGCTTCTGAAAAAACGAACACCCCGCTGGTTGAGAAACTGGCGGCAGCTCTCTCGCCACAGGACGCCTTCGAGCGCCTCGCCGGGCTACCCTACATCCTGTTCCTCGACAGCGCGGCCGAGAATGATACGCAGGGACGCTACTCCTACATCACGGCGCGACCCTTCGAGGTATTGAAAACAACCGGGGACTCCACCGAGCTCCTGGCGGCTGACGGCGAATTGGATAGCCCCTCGTACAAAATCACAGGCGTCGACAAGGCCGATCCCTTCGAGGTTTTACGTCGGCGGCTGGAAGGCTGGGCGACTCCTTCTCTGCCGGACCTGCCCCCTTTCCAGGGAGGCGCGGCCGGGCTCCTGGGATACGGGCTGGCCCACTCCATCGAGAAGATCCGTCGTCCCCGGCATGACGAATTCGCCATGCCCGACCTGGTGATCGGCCTCTACGACTGGGTTCTCGCCTGGGACCATCTCGAGAGATCCTGCCATATCATCTCCCACGGCTTCCCGGAGGCCGGCCCGGGCCGGCGGGAGCGGGCCACCCGTCAGATCGAAGCCCTCAAGAAGCTGCTTGGAGAAAACGAACGGATTCCGAAAAGGACCGGAGTGAAGACGCCGCCCGATCTCACGCGGGAGCAACTCTCTGAATCCTGGGACGTGCCCGAATTTCCCGGCCTGCTCAGCAATTTTTCGCGCGAGGCCTACATCGAGGCCGTGGCCCGGTCGATCGAATACATACGGGCCGGGGACATCTTCCAGGTGAACCTTTCGCAGCGTCTCGCCTACCCGGAGCCAGCGTCTCCCGAGAGCTTCTACCTCGCCCTGCGAAAATCAAACCCCGCCCCCTACGCGGGCTACTTCGACCTCGGTGACTACGTGGTGGCCAGCTCCTCACCTGAGCAATTCCTCAGCGTCGAGGGAGACCAGGTAATCACCCGCCCGATCAAGGGAACCTGCTCACGCGGCTACACACCCGAAGAAGACCTCAGCCGCAGACGCAACCTCGGCCAGAGCGAGAAGGACCGGGCCGAAAACGTCATGATCGTCGACCTGCTGCGCAACGACATCTCGCGTGTGTGCCGGCCCCATACCGTCGAAGTTCCAGGCCTCTTCGAGATTGAACGCCACCCCACCGTTTACCACCTCGTCTCCGAGATTCGCGGGCTGCTGCGGGAAGACAAGGACGCCATCGACCTGCTCCGCGCCAGCTTCCCCGGAGGCTCCATCACGGGAGCTCCGAAGGTGCGGGCTATGGAGATCATAGCGGAGCTCGAGCCTACGGCGCGCGGTCCCTATTGCGGCAGCCTCGCCTGGCTTGGCTTCGGCGGCGGCATGCAGAGCAGCATCCTGATCCGGACAGTGACCATCGGACGCGGCTGGCTCCAGATGCCCGTTGGCGGAGGAATCGTATCGGATTCATCCCCTGAGGCGGAGTACCAGGAGACCCTCCAGAAAGCTACCGGCATGCTCCCGGCTCTGGTGCAGAGCGCAACAGGCTAATTGCCGCTGCCGAGGATTTCCTTCACCAGCCCATCCATTCCGTACACCTTGCTGAGAGCCTCGATGATGGCCTCCGCGTTCACCGAGACCGCCCGGGCCTGCTCCTCGGTG
>PAOC01000064.1:5150-16725 GCA_002708465.1 Planctomycetota bacterium | reverse complement strand
GTCGAGGTTGTCCTCGCCATCGATCTCCGGCTTCTCGCCGGTCTCCAGAGCCACGAGCAACTGCGCCATGGTTCCCTCGAAGGCGTCGGGGAACCAGACCTTATCCCACTTCGGCTCAACCCAGGTCTCGCCGCCCTCCTTGCAGGTATAGCGCAGGGTGCTGGGTACTGCATCCGGATAGCCTGGCCAGCCGATGGTACCCTCGGCAAGCCCATCGGTTCCCTCGACCCGCCAGTTGATGTAGATGTCTCCGCCTGAACCCTCGCGGCAGGGACCGGTCCACACATCATCGAGGCTGGTGCAGCGCAGACCGCTCGAGTACTCGAAGATGTACATGTTGATTCCATCCTNGTGGGGGAACTCGGTGCGCGGATCGGGCCGGCTGCTCGAGAGCACCCGCTCGGGGTTGCCGAACAGGTAGCGAAAGGTGTCGATGTGATGGATGCTCATGATGTAGTAGGANAGCTTGCCGTAGGGAACGGCCCAGTCCGACCAATGCGGAATAGCCCGCATGTCGATGGTCGCCAGGACGGGCTCGCCCAGGAGCCCGCGGCCGAGCANATCCTTGAGGGCGCGGATGGACTGGTCGTAGCGCATGTTCTGGTTGACNGCGAGGGTGATGCCGGCCGCTGAGCAGGTCTCCACGATATGCCGGGCATCCTCATAGGTCATGGCCAGGGGCTTCTGGGCCAGGATTCCGCGGATCTTACCGGCGTAGCCTTCGCAGATCCGGTCAACCACGCCGCGCTGCAAATCAGGCGGCAGGGCGATGTCGACCACCTCGACCGCCGGATCGGCGAGCAATTCTTCATAGTCCTCGTATACTTTATCTATGCCGTGGCGCTCGGCCGCCTCCTGGGCCCGTGAGAGGGTTCGATTGGCGATGGCCACGGGATTGAAGCCGGCGTTCCGGTAGGCGACCAGGTGACAGTCCGCCATGATGAAGCCGGCACCGATACAGCCGATNCCGGGGGTTCGATCGGCCGGCATGACAGGCTCGTAGCGCAGGTCGAGAGGTAGTTCGCTCATGGTTCCATCCCTTATTCACAGTTTCGACTCGACCGGGCATGATGCCTTGCGGTCCGTCAGATGTTCAACGACAATTGTCTCCGCGTTGAAAACTCTTCANGCCCGGCAAAAAGATCCGGAATGAAAACACCCTTGCACACCACAGTCTTCCTCGCCCTGGCGACGGCTCTCGGCAGTCTCCCGGGTTCGCCAGCCGNGGACACCGCGCCGCTCGAGCTGCGGGGAAAGTGGGTTCTCGACTCAACCGGCACGGCCATCGGGCCTGATTCCTTCCGGCGCGGGCTGCAGCCCTCGGCCCTCCTCTGGAGAGGCTCCTCCCTTCTTTCCGCGGGCGACCAGCGCAGCCAGTACCCCGGGCATCTCTTCAACATCGACCCGGTGTCGGGACGGCTCATCTGCCCTCCTCTGAAGATCACTCCCCCGGACGAAAAGCCTGGAGAAAACCGGCACTTCAAAACCTATCGCTCGATACCCAACTCCGATTTCGAGGGCCTGGCCGCCATCCCCGGAGGCCGCAAGCTCTACGGGATCACNGAGGACAAGGTTCCCTGGATCAGCGTTCTCAGCCTGGAGGGGCCCACGGAAAAGCCGACGGTGAAGCTCGAAGCCCTGGTCGAGATCCGCTTCCCGGAGAAGCTCAGACCCTGGCAGAACGACNGGAACTTTCGCCTCGAGGGAATTGCCCTCGCCGACACTCCCGGAAAAGCCTACCTGGCCTTCGAGAGGGCCGACGACGAGCTTCCCCGCATTCTCGAGCTCTCCCTCGCCGATCTCGCGACGAGTGAATCGATCACCGCGAGGGATCTCAAAATCTCCTTCGGTCACGTCAGCCGGCGCAAAGACAAGAAAAAATCTCTCCTCAACATCAACGACATCCAGTTCCTGCGCAGGGANAAGCGCGCCTGGCTCCTGGCCCTGGCCCGCGATCAGGAACGAATACTCCTGATCGACCTTGAGTCATCCCGGGTAACCCGGTGGCTTGACCTCGACCTTCGCGACCCGGCNGGAAACCGCATCCACTGGGTCTCNCCNGAGGGGCTNGCNATCGATCAAGAGGGAGGACGCCTGTGGATCATCAACGACCCCGACTCGGTCAAGGGCAACTACCGGCGCCGTGGGAAGAAAAAAGCCTCCGGGCCCTACGCCCTCTACACTCCCCTGCTTTTTGAGCTGAAGCTCTCGGAGCTTTTCCCCGGCCAGGCCGGGAAATAACCATGAGCNACCCCAAATCCCCATCCGAAGACCGCCTGCTCGAATTGCCCGTTCTCGGCGCCCTGGAGGCCCCAGCGGGAGAGAGCCCGGTTGAGGCTCCCGAAAAANTCCGCGCGAGACTTTCAAGGACCATGCTGCGCACCATCGGCGCCTACGGGCTGATCGAGGAGGGAGACAGGATTCTTGTCGCCGTCTCCGGCGGCAAGGACAGCTATACGCTCCTGGANCTCCTCCAGGCNGCCCANCGCAAGTCGCCTGTTCATTATGAGCTGGTCGCCGTCCACCTTGACCAACAGCAGCCCGGCTATGACGGCGCCGAGCTGGCCGCCTGGCTCGAAGCATTTGACGCTCCCTGCGAGATCATCTCCGAAGACACCTACTCTACCGTTCTCGAGCTGACCGAAGGAGACGACAACGCCACCTATTGCGGTCCCTGCTCGCGGCTCCGACGGGGGATTCTCTACACCGCGGCCGAGCGTATAGGCTGCAACAANCTCGCCCTCGGCCACCACCGCGACGATGCCCTCGAGACGCTGCTGCTCAATCTCTTCTACGCCGGCCGTCTGCAGGCCATGCCGGCGAGCTACAGGACCCAGGACAAACGCTTCGAGGTCATCCGCCCGCTCATCGAATGCTCAGAAAAGGACATCGAGCGCCACTCCCTCTCGAGGGGCTACCCCATCATCCCCTGTAATCTCTGCGGCTCCCAGGACAACCTCAAGCGAGTCGAGGTCGCCGAGCTGCTCGCCGAGCTCGAAAAAAACAATCCCGGACTGCGACAGATCATGCTGGGCGCGCTGCGGAACGTCCGCCCGAGCCATCTCCTCGACAGGGAGGTGGCTGAGGCCTGGAGCGAGGCCGCTGACCGCTACAAGCCCAGGCGCTGAAAAGTTCCTGCAGATCGCCCCTTGATGGACGGCCCCCGCGGAAAGAAACTAACCTCCAATGGCTACCCCAAAAGAATTTAAAAACCGGCGCGCCTACCACGACTACCACGTGCTCGACAAGATCGAGGCGGGCATCGTTCTCATCGGCTCGGAGGTTAAATCTCTACGCGAGGGAAACCTCAGCTTCGCCGAGAGCTACGCTCGTATCGAAAACGGAGAGGCCTTCATCCAGGGNCTCCATATCTCCGAGTACAAGAACGCGCGCCTGTTCGGTCACGAGGCGACCAGGCGCCGGAAGCTGCTGCTGCACAAACGGGAGATCCGCAAGCTCTACAAGGCNGTGTCGATCAAGGGCCAGACCCTCATACCCCTGAAGGTCTACTTCAACAAGCGCGGCATCGCCAAGGTCATGCTGGGGATCTGCAAGGGAAAGCACGCCCACGACAAGCGCGACGCCACGCGCAAACGCGACAGCGAACGCGAGATCCGCCGCGAGATCTCCAGGTATTCCAAATAGGCGGCGGCTCAGAGAAGGATTCCCGCGATGCAGGCGGTCATGAAGGCCGCCAGCGTACCGCCGAGCATAGCCTTGAGCCCCAGCCGGGCAAGGTCGCCCTGGCGCTTGGGGGCCAGGGGACCGATNCCNCCTATCTGGATCCCGATGCTGGCGAAATTGGCGAAGCCGCAGAGGGCGTAGGTGGCGATGACCTTGGANCGTGGTGAGAGCTGAGTGAGTCCTTCGGTTCCCTCCCATTCGTACATCTTGAAATAAGCTACCGCCTCGTTGGCTGCCATCTTGATTCCAAGGAGCTCACCGACCCTGGAGCAATCCGCAGCCTCCACCCCCATCAGCCATGCGAAAGGCCAGAACAGGTATCCAAAGATCACCTCCAGGCTCCACTCCTGGTTCACCCAGCCCAGGATTCCATTGACCACCGCGATCAGCGCCAGGAATACGATGAGCATGGCGCCGACATTGATGGCCAGCTTGACCCCGGTGATCGCGCCCTGGGCGACCGCATCGATGATGTTGACCGATTGTTTCGGAACCTCCACCCGTACGTCTCCGAGAGTCTGCGGCTCCTCCTCCTCCGGCCGCAGGAGCTTCGCGATCAACAGGGCGGCCGGAGCAGAGATCACCGATGCGATGAGCAGGTGCCCGGCATCGATCCCAATCGAAACGTAGANCGCAAGCACCCCACCTGCCACAGTAGCGAACCCCCCTACCATGACCGCCATCAGCTCGGAATTGGTCATCGTCGCCACGTAGGGCTTGATCACNAGGGGAGCCTCGGTCTGCCCGACGAAGATATTGGCCGCCGCCGAGAGACTCTCCGCTCCGGATGTACGCAGGGTTCTCTGCATCACCCAGGCCATGCCGCGAATCACGAACTGAACCACCCCGATGTGGTAGAGAATCGACATGAAGGCGGAGAAAAAGATGATNGTNGGNAGNATCTTGAGGGCNAGNAGNCCATNTNNGTGNCCNNCTTNCGTATGGGCATTATCGTTATTGCCTTTCTCATTGAGTATAGGCAAGCCGTCCTCATCTATACCTGAATGGACATGCCCCTTGAAAAGAAACTCGGTCCCCTCATCCACGCAGGCCAGAAGGCTGTTAAACGCATCNCCGAGAAACTCGAAAAATATTTTCCCGGGGGGCGTATAGAAAATCAGGATGGCGAACACAAACTGCAGTAAAAGCCCTCCCCCCACTACCCGTAGAGAAACCTTTTTACGATTGGANCTCATCAGCCAGGCAAGGCCCATCATGACGAACAATCCGAATACGCTGATCAGCCTCTCCTGCATGTATTCCATGACTGGCTAGCTTCCCTGCGCTACCTGGTTCCCGGCGCGGGAGTCCGCCCCGGCGGCGGCCTCCAGCAGCAATTGCGAAAGATCACCCAGCTCTGAACAACTCTTTGAATGTCGAGGGTGGATGAAGACCCTGACCCGCTTGACGAAATCATCGAATTGTTCGTGCGCCAGGGTGCGAACCACCGGCGAGACCTCCTCGAGCGGCCGGTAGGAATTCTTCTTCTGGTCGAAGACGTCGATCTTGAATTCGACCTCCTTCTCGACCGGCGGCGCATCGATCAGCACCTCGTGGCCATGGATCTCTCCACCGGTGCGACTGCTAAGCGCCCGTGCGAGCTCGTCGGAACAGCCCACGATCCAGTCATAGGAGCGCCGTGCCACCTGCTCGTAGACCTCGGCGCTTTCGTAATAACTGAACTGGGCCAGTCTCTTGTAGAGGGTNCGCCGATGGCCAAAGAGCCCGTCGAGGAGTTCGCGCGCCGCCGGCTGCCTGGCGACGTTGCGCATCTGGGTCACCATGCCATCCTGGGAGAGGCGAAAGACTTCGTCGCGGGCGATGTCGCGGTGGAGCAGGTAGAAGGCCCGCTGCAGCATCGACGTGGCGGAGCGAACCCCGTGATGCCAGTAAACCTCGCTGAACATCACGTAGCGCGCAAAGACCATCATCTCGGCGGCCGTCTTGCCCTTCTGGGTGATGGCGAGACCATCGCCTGCCTCGTTCAGGCACAGGCTACCGATCAGGCGNCCCTGATCGTAATTGCGTCCGTAGGGAACCCCNGCGTGAAAGCTGTCGCGCATCAGATAGTCGAGCTTGTCGATGTCGATCGGCCCCGAGAGCATGCTCGACAGNATCCGTTCCGNGGGCGTGGTCGCCGCTCCGGAAAGGAGNTCGAGAACGGCNNGTGGCTTGATTCCCCAATCTTTTTCGAGACAACTACCGAGCTCACTCTCCACAAGGAAGCCCGCGGCGAATTCTTCGTGCCTTGGAACTCCATCGAGNCTGATATCCTCAATCGGATGGCAGAAAGGCCAGTGGCCGATGTCGTGCAGGAGAGCCGCGACGATAAAGAGCTCGGCCTGCTCTCGGCTGATCGATTCAGCGAAGCGCTCATTGTGCGAGAGGTGCCTGAGAAACAGCAGCCCCAGGCGATAGACCCCGAGCGAATGCTCAAAGCGGCTGTGGGTAGCGGCCGGGTAGACCANGGAGACGAGCCCGAGCTGCGGAATTCCCGAGAGGCGGCGAAACTCCGGGCAATCGATCAGGTCTCGCACTCGCTCGGTGAGCGGCACATCCAGCTCCGGCGAGAGACGNACNACTCCTCCGGATGAATCCANTCCGGCAACCTCGGGTATCGATCGGATATCCGACATCAGCTACATCACCCCTTCAGCCCGATCTCTCGCAGTCTCTGCTCGAGATACTCGCCGGCGGTTATGGGCTCAAAACTCGGCGGACGATCCTCGCTCACGAACCTGTCCATGACCGTCAGGTCGCAGGCTGAGAAAGGATGCACGAAGAAAGGAATCGAATAACGCGACTCGTTGACGGCGCGCTTTGGATTAGAGACACGGTGGGTCGTCGCCGGAACGATTCCGTTTGTCACCCTGGCGATCATGTCACCGCTGTCGACCACGATCTGGCCTGACTTCGCATCAACGGGAATCCACTCGTTCTCGCGTGTCAGGATCTCGAGCCCGCCCTGGGTCGCCTCGCACAGGAGCGTGATGAGGTTGATGTCCTCGTGGGGAGCNGAGCGGAAAGCCGTCGGATCTACCTCTCCGGACAACGGAGGGTAGTGGATAATGCGCAGCACGTGATTTCCATCAACGATCATGTCCGAAAAGATCCCCGCCGGGAGCTCAAAGAACTCTGTAAGGCTCTCGAGCAGGATGCGGGCGCAGTCTTCGAGACGGCGGAAGATCTCCTGGGCATGCAGCTGGAATTCAGGAATCTCCGCCGGCCAGACATTGCCTGGATATTCAGCCCGGTAGGGATGCCCCTCGGGAAGATCCTGCCCCACCTGCCAGAACTCCTTGAGATCAGGCTTGTCGTAATCCTTGGCGTGCTCGACTCCGAAGGGAGTGTAGCCGCGGGCGCCCGCCTCGGTTCCCGCGTATTGTTTCTTGATGTCTTCATCGAAAGCGAAAAAACGCTCGAAAGCATCGTAGCCTTCCCTGACCAGGGAAGGCTCCACCCCATGCCCTTCGAGCTTGATGAAGCCATAGTCGAGCAGGCCCTGCCCAAAGGTCTGGACAAAGCTCTTGCGGCGCTCGGAATCATCCGACATGAAGTCACCCAGGTCGATGGTCGGTATCCCGTTGTTTTCTGACACTTGAACCCCCGCGAGAAGTAAATAACAATGAGCCGGGCAGGGCTCATCGGCAAAGCAGATTATCGAAGTGAATAGCTTGCAAGATCTCAGAGCAGGAATCTATCATCACTTCTCGAGGGGGCATAGTTTGTAACGCCCCTGGATCGAAGACGAGGTTGAATGAATGACTACCCGGACGACGGCACTCCGCATTTTATTCCTTTTCGCATTCCTGGCCTGCACCCGGGCGCAGGCCGGTTCCCAGTGGATTTTCAACGAGATCCTCGCGGACCCCGGGCGCGNCAACGATTCCAACAACAACGGTAACTTTGATTCCATCGAGGACGAGTTCCTCGAGCTCGTCAATCTGTCAGGGGAGGATGTGGACATCAGCGGCTGGACCATCTCCGACCTGGTGCGAATCCGTCACATCTTCCCGGAAGGCTCGCTGGTTGCCGACGGCTGCGCGGTGGTCATCTTCGGCGGAGGCCCGATCGGACCATCGGCCAGCGGGGCGCTGCGGCTCGCATCGAGCTCGGGAACCCTCGCCCTCAACAACAGCGGCGACACCCTGACCCTCAGCACGAATGCCGGCATCGACATCGCCACCGTCACCTACGGACCGGAGGGCAACAACGACCAGTCGTTGACCCTCGACCCTGACCTTGATGGCGCCTGGACCCAGCATGCGGAGGCCGGCGCCGCTGGCGGAACGACCATGTCTCCGGGAACTCTCACGGATGGAACGTTCTTCGAGGGCTGCACCCAGGGACAGCCGGAGCCGCCGGCCTCGGGCTGGGTCATCAACGAGCTCCATCCCTCGCCAGAACAAGATGCGAATGGAGACGGGGTGGTTGAAGATGGAGCGGATGAATTCATCGAGGTCGTGAACCTGACGGGGATCGAACAGGACATCTCCAATTGGGCACTCGCGGATGGAGCCACGGTCCGCCATCTCTTCCTCCCGGGAACGATCGTCGCGGACAGCTGCGCGGTGGTGGTCTTCGGGGGAGGCGGCGCGGACCTGCCGGAGAGCGGCGCGCTCATCCAGGCCGCCTCATCAGGCACGCTCGACCTGGATGGTGAAGGCGACACCGTCTCCTTTTCCAACGAGGCCGGCGAAACACTTGCCCTGGTCACCTATTCCGGCGCTGACGCCGCCGGCCAGTCCCTGGTTCGCTCACCTGACCTGGAAGGAGATTTCCTGCCCCATTCGGAAGCCGACGGCAGCGGCGGCGAGAGCTTCTCCCCCGGCACGCTTCTTGACGGAGTCCGATTCCAGGGCTGCCCGGAGATAGCCGGCGAGCCCGACAGCATCGAGATCTGGGAGATCCAGGGTCCCGGCATGTCCTCTCCCCTGGAGGGAGAAAACGTACTGACCAGGGACAACGTAGTGACTGGAGTGATCTGGAACGGCTTCTTCCTGCAGACACCTGATGAGAGAAGCGACGGCGACCCCGAGACCTCGGATGGAATCTTCGTCTACACCGACGCTCCTCCTGATGTCCAGGCCGGTGACCTGGTAGACGTTGTCGGCACAGTCCAGGAGTTCTTCGACTGGACCGAGCTGAGCAACCCGCGGGTCACCACCACGCTCACCGCCCAGGAGCCGCCGGATCCTGTCATCTTCGACGACACCCTTCCCTCACCGCAGCGGCCCCAGCCTGAGAATGAGCTGGAGCGCTTTGAGAACATGCTCATCGAGTTCAGCGGCGGCANGGTGGTCAGTNCCCTTGACCGCTACGGCAACTGTCTCGTCGTGGCCGCAGGGCAGAGGCCCTACCGCGANCCCGGGCTCCTCTTCCCCGGANANCCNGNNCTGCCCACCTGGGATGGAAACCCTGAGATCTTCGANGTGGACCCCGACGCCATGGGCCTTGAAGGTGCCGATCCGGCCCCCGGAGCGGTGATCAAGCTCTGCCGCGGACCGATAGCCTTTCGCTACGGCCGCTATCGTCTCCACCCCGAGGTTCTCGAATTAGATGACAATACGNAGGTCGTCCCCGTCAGGACCAGGAANNCCGGAGAGCTCGCCATCGCGACCCTCAATCTCTACCAGTTCATGGATTCCATCGACGACCCGCTGCTCGAGGAGGTGATTCTCGACGCGGGCGAAGANGAGAACCGCCTCGCCAAGCACTCCCTGCTGATTCGAGAGATTCTCAGGAAGCCTGACATCCTCTGCGTCCAGGAGGCCGAGAACCTGGCTGTTCTTCAGAACCTGGCCGATCGGATCCTGCTCGATGACGACACCGCGCTCTACACGCCCTACCTGGAAACAGGGAGCGACCCCGGCGGACGCAACAACGGCCTGCTGGTCAGGGACACCGTAGAGGTCGAGAGCGTAGAGCCATTGGGGTTCGAGGCGACCTTCCGCTTCGGCGGGCGTGACCTGCAGACCTTCTCGCGGCCGCCCCAGNTGCTGACCTGCTATTACCTCGGATCCGATGAGCCGTTCCCGCTGACCGTTCTGAACCTGCATCTTCGCTCCCTGCTGAGCATCGACGACCCCTCACAGGGAAACTTCGTCAGGCGCAAGCGGCTTGCCCAGGCCCGGTTCGTGGCCCAGGCGGTCCAGTCTCTGCAGGAGGAGACCCCGGACATCAACCTGGTGGTCGCCGGCGACTTCAACGCCTTCGAGTTCACCGATGGATATGTCGACGTCCTCGGCATCATCACCGGCCTCGAGGAGGAAGGGAGCGCCCTGCTGCCGGGCGAGTTCGCCGTGGAGCCGGCGCTGAGGAACCATGTCCTCGACCTGGACCCTCTTGAGCGCTACTCGACCGTGAACCTCGGCAACTCCCAGGCGGTCGATCACATCCTGACCTCTTCGGCGCTCGAAAAGATGACCCGGGGCGCTCAATACGGCCGCTCGAACGCTGACGCTCCAACCGGCAGGGACAACGACCCAACGACAGCCCTCGGCGCCTCGGACCATGACGGGCTCGTGCTTTTTATCGAAACGGAAAACGCAGCGGCGGGCCCGACCCCCTTTGTGCGCGGAGATTTCGACACGGATGGANCTCTCTCCATAACTGACGCCATCGCCCTGCTGAATTTCCTCTTCCTCGGNAATCCTGATTCGAGCTGCTCCCAGGCGGGAGATGCCAACCGGGATGGCNGCGTCGACATCACCGATGGTATCAGCCTCCTGGGCTTCCTCTTCCTNGGNCAGGAAGGNCCGCCGGCNCCGTTCCCNNNCTGCGGAATCGANCCAGANACNAGCGACTGCTCCNGCTACCCNCCCTGCGGATAAACCAAGGGGCTATTTTCTTGCGCCCCCGGNAGAGAGANCGATAGAGTCTTGAATCCGCTTGAANGGGTCAGGAGAAACGATGGCAAAACTCTATTTTCGCTATGGCACGGTTGGCAGCGCCAAGACTCTCAACCTGCTTGCNGTCGCCCACAACTACGAGCGGCAAGGCAAGGGCGTTGTCGTGATGAAGCCCTCCGTCGACACCCGCTTCGGCNCNTCCCGNGTCGCCTCGAGNGCTGGACTCGAACGCGAAGCCGANCTNCTGCTCGAAAATCAAACCGAGCTNCCCCCNGAGCTNTTTGACTCCTGCCACTGCGTCCTGGTGGATGAGGCCCAGTTCGTCTCCGCGTTCGTGATCGACCAGNTGCGCGAGCTCACGGCGGCAAGGGACATCCCGGTTATCTGCTACGGCCTGCGCAACGATTTCCGGACCCATCTCTTCGCGGGAAGCAGACGGCTGCTCGAGCTGGCCGACAGCATCGAGGAGATCAAGACCACCTGCGCCTGCTGCAANCGAAAGGCNGTCTTCAATCTCAAGTCCGTCGATGGCAAGCCGACCCTCGCCGGCCCATCCAGGACCCTGGGCTGCGAAGAGCTCTACCTGCCGGTCTGCCATACTCACTACCTCGAGAAGCTCGAGCTTTCCGCCGACCAGCTTCACGACCTCCTGGCTGAACCCGAAGAGACCATCTGAAGCCAGCATCCAGGACCGGCCGGGAAAATCACAGTAGCCATGAAAGCGGCGTTCGTAGTTAACTATGCAGTTCCCGGATGCGGAACGGCCGCCCGGAACCGGTAGCNACCAGAAACTCACGAGTTCGGAGAGACGAGACNATGAAGTTTGGCATGAANCTGTTGCTGTGGAGCGGAGGCATCGAGGAAGAACACTACCCGGTGCTCGANATGCTGAAAGAGNCCGGCTTCGACGGGGTGGAGATCCCCCTCTTCGCCTACGATGTNGGCCAATGCGCCGCTCTCGGAAAAAAGCTCGATGAGCTCGGGCTNGAACGAACNGCNGTGACNNTNCGNAANGANGAGGACAACCCNATCAGTNCGGA
>PAOC01000064.1:0-5145 GCA_002708465.1 Planctomycetota bacterium | reverse complement strand
CCNTCNGNGCGGCNGGGGTNGACCNNAACAAGCAGGCNCTCGANTGCTGCCAGGCNCTNGGAGCNAGNCNTTCTCTGNGGNCCNTTCCANTCNGCNNTCGGCATCTTCAGCGGNGCNGGNCCNACCGCCGACGAGCTGGCNTGGGGNGCNGACAGCATGCGCNCNGTNGCNGANCANGCCGCNACCTGNGGNGTNACCCTNGCGGTNGANTANCTCAACCGGTTCGAATGCTACTTCNTCAACACNGCNGNNNACACCGCCCGCTTCATCGAGACCGTCGANCATCCCAACTGCAAGATGATGTACGACACCTTCCACGCCAATATCGAGGAGAAGGGNNTCGCCGANGCNATCCGCNCCTGCAGCGAGCACACNGTNCANGTNCACATCTCNGAAAACGACCGCTCNACGCCCGGCANCGGCNACGTCGACTGGNACACCACCTTCGACACNCTCAAGGANACNGGNTACGAGGGCTGGNTNATGGTCGAGGCCTTCGGGCTNGCNCTNCCNGAGNTNGCNGNNGCCACCAANATCTGGCGNCGCATGTACGAGAGCGANGAGCAGCTGGCCCGGGACTCNCTCAGCTTCATGAAGTCCGAGTGGGCNAAGCGCNCCTGAGATGAATTACCCAGAAACGAAGCTGCCGCNCCTGAGAATGTTCNTGGGATTNCTTGCCGTCCTCTTGCTGTGCTCGGCGGNCGGGGCCGCCGCAGACCGCCCGAATATCCTCATCATCCTCGCCGATGACCTCGGCTACGGAGACCTGTCGAGCTACGGNGGCAAGGACATCCGGACCCCGAATGTCGACGGGATTGGCGCGAGGGGNATGCGCTTCGANAACTTCTACGCCAACTGCCCGGTCTGCTCTCCCACCCGGGCCTCCCTCCTGAGCGGACGGTACCCGGCGATGGCCGGGGTGCCCGGAGTCATCCGGACGCANGCGNCAAACAACTGGGGCTACCTGCGCCAGGATGCCNGGCTCCTGCCGGGGCTTCTTAAAAAGGCCGGGTATCACACCGCCATCGTCGGCAAGTGGCACCTCGGCCTCATGGAAGAAAACCATCCCCTCTCACGCGGCTTTGATTTCTTCCACGGCTTCCTCGGCGACATGATGGACGACTACTACAAGCATCGCCGACACAACATCAACTACATGCGCAAGGGCCGCGAGACCATCGANCCCGGGGGGCATGCNACCGATCTCTTCTCGNACTGGGCNGTCGATTACATTCTCTCCAGGAAGGAAAAGAAGGANCCCTTCTGCCTCTATCTCGCCTACAACGCCCCCCACACCCCGATCCAGCCTCCGAAAGAATGGGTCGAGAAGATCACCAAGAGACAACCCGGGATCAGTGGCAAGCGGGCAAAACTGGTCGCGCTTATCGAGCACATGGACCACGGCATCGGCAAGGTACTCGACGCCCTCGAAAAAACCGGCCAGGCAGAAAACACCCTGGTGATCTTCACCTCCGACAACGGGGGACAGGTCAATGTCGGCGCCAACAATGGCCCGCTCAAGGCCGGCAAAGGAACNGTCTACGAAGGCGGCATCAAGGTGCCGGCGCTGGCTTCCTGGCCTGGAAAAATCGCTCCCGGCAGCGGCTCTCAGCGAGTNTCNCTGACCATGGACATCCTNCCGACNCTTCTCGAGGCNCTCTCGNTNACCNCCGANGANCCCTTCGATGGAGNGAGCTTNCTCAGCGAGCTGNTNGGAAAGAAACGANCNGANNCCAGGNGAGAGGTNTACTTCATTCGCAGGGAGGGNGGCNCNGCCTACGGCGGCAAGACNATCGANGCNNTGCGCTGGGGNAANTGGAAGCTNCTGCAGAACAGCCCCTTCCAGCCCCTGGAACTCTACAACCTCGAAGCCGACCCGCTCGAGGCCACGAACCTCGCCGGCAAAGAGCGCGGAGTATTCAGAGATCTCTCAGCGCGCCTTCGCCGTGAGCTCCAGCGCTACGGAACCGTTCCCTGGCAGAAACGCTGAACATCCCCGGGCACCATCCTGAATTCGTGGCTTCCCGGAAAACCGGATGATAAAATAGGCTTCAGGCAGTTCAGGAACATCCAAATTCGCGTCAGGAACAGCCTGGCGCTCTTTCCACTCGGCCGGGGATACCGAGCCGCAGATCAACAGGACAGACAAACTTGAACAGAACAGCAACCCGGAACGCGCTACCGTTCCTTACAATCCTCGCAGCGGTACTCGTGACGCTGCTTCCACTCACCGTCCGGGGAGACGGGGTGGTCATCAACGAGTTCATGGCCTCCAACCAGAACTATCTCGAAGACGAAGACGGCAGCCACCCTGACTGGATCGAGCTCTATAACTCAGGAGCCGAAGCCTATGAGCTCGAGGGGCACTTCCTGACAGACGACCCCGACAACCTCGACAAGTGGCGNTTCCCCGCCGTCAGCCTTCCTGCCGGCGGACACCTGCTGGTCTTCGCCTCGGAAAAGGACCGCCGGNNCCCGGGCGGAGAGCTGCATACGAACTTCCGCCTGGACGGNGACGGCGACCAGCTGCTGCTGGTTACCCCGGATGGATCCACCATCCTCTCAGGTTTCTTTCCATCCTTCCCCCCCCAGGTGCCTGACGCATCCTACGGGGTGTCGACCAACAGCTCCTTCAGCGAGCTCGTCGGGCCGGAAGCTCCCCACCGCGTACTTGTCCCCACCAGCGACGCGCTTGAATCCACCTGGATGAACCAGGACTTCAACGACAACTCCTGGAGAAACGGCAGCGGCGGGGTCGGCTTTGAGAGAGGAAACGGATATGACGGGCTCTTCTCCACCGATGTCGGAGAAGACATGTATCAACGCAACNCCAGCGTCTATATCCGCATACCCTTCGAACTCGAAAACCGGGAANCCATCAACCAGCTCAACCTGCAGGTGAGATACGACGATGGCTTCACCGCCTACATCAACGGCAGCCCCGTCCTCTCGATAAACAGCCGGGAAGAGCTCGCCTGGAATTCAACGGCCTCGATCTCCCATCCGGATGCCCGGGCCCGCGAATACGAGCGCTTCAACCTGACGCAGCATCGCGCCCTCCTTCGAAACGGGACCAATGTACTCGCGATCCAGGGTCTCAACCGAAGCGCGTCAAGCAACGACTTTCTCATCGGTCCGCAATTACTCGCCACCATCGTCGGCGAGGTAGCTGAGCTGTCCTACCAGTACTTCTCCGATCCCACGCCCGCGGAGCCGAATGGAGCCGGCTTTGATGAGGTGTCAGCCGAGGTGGAGTTCTCCATCGAAAGCGGGGCGCATGTCGCCTCGAGCATCTCACTTGAGCTGTCCGCTCCGGCGGCCGGAACCATTCGCTATACGCTCGATGGCTCAAAACCTGAAAGCAACGACCCGGCCTACTCCTCGGCAATCCGGATCAGCAACGCCACGATGGTAACGGCGAGACTCTTCGAGTCCGGCAAGGTGCCGGGCCGAGCGATCGACAAGAGCTATATCATGCTCTCAACGAACCTCAGGAACGTCTCCTCCAATCTTCCCATCGTCCTCGTTGACACCTTCAGCAACGGCGTAGGCCAGAACAATTACACAGCCGCCTTTGTAGAGATGATCGATGCCGACAATGGACGGGCGGCGATAACGGATGCGCCTGATTTTTCAGGCCGCGGCGCCCTGAAGATCAGGGGCTCGAGCTCATCAGGCTTCCCGAAAAAACAATACGCCCTCGAAATCCGTGACGAGCTGAACGAGGACCGCAACGTCTCGCTCCTGGGCCTGCCGGCGGAATCCGACTGGGTGCTCTACGCCCCCTATTCGGACAAGTCACTCATGCGCAACTACCTGAGCTATGACTGGAGCAACCAGATCGGCCGCTACGGCCCCCGCTGCAAATTCGTCGAGCTCTATTTCAAGACCTCGGGAGGACGGATGAGCTCGAGTCACTACGCTGGAGTCTACGTCCTCATGGAGAAGATCAAGCGCAACCCCGACCGTGTTGACATCGCGAAGCTGTCGCGTACGGACAATAGCTCTCCCGAGATCACCGGCGGCTACATACTGAAAAAGGACCGTCTCGACCCCGGCGACAGCGGCATCCGCACGAGCCGGGGGCAGACCCTCGGTCTGGTCGAGCCCAAGGAGGAGGAGATCACCTCGAGCCAGCGCAGCTATATCCTCAACTACCTCAACCAGTTCGAGTCCGCCCTCTACGGCAATAATTTCACCGACCCGGAGAGAGGGTACCGCCAGTACATCGATGCGGGCTCGTTCATCGACCACCATATCATGGTCGAGCTCTGTAAGAACATCGACGGCTACCGCCTCAGCGCCTTCTACCACAAGGACCGCAACGGAAAGCTCCACATGGGACCGGTCTGGGACTTCAATCTCGCATTAGGCAACGCGAACTACCTCAACGGCGGCAGCCCACAGGGCTGGTACTATCCGTTGATCAACGCGGACCAGTATCCCTACTTCCCTCGTCTCTTCCAGGATCCGGAATTTCAGCAGCAGTACATAGACCGGTGGGCCCTGCTGCGCCGTGGCCCCTTCCAGACCCAGGCGCTTCTCTCACAGATCGATGAGGTCGCGGTCTATCTCGACCAGGCTCAGCGACGGAACTTCCAACGCTGGAACATCCTTGGCACCTATGTCTGGCCCAATTTCTTTGTCGCCGACACCTATCCTGAAGAGCTGAACTTCATGAAGGGATGGCTCGAAAACCGACTCAGCTGGTACGACTCCAACTATGTCTCGACCCCTGTNTTCAACCAGGATGGCGGCGGCTTCGACTCACCCTTCGACCTGAGAATCGGCTCAATGTCCGGTACGGTCTACTATACGACAGATGGGAGCGACCCCAGGCTTCCCGGTGGAGGGATCAATCCCCGGGCGCTGGTTAACGGAGCGGGAGCCGTCTCGGGTCTCGTCTCACCCGCCCGAAACAANGGGGTGAGAGCCCTGGTNCCAACCAACGGAGGCCTTGGCAGAAGNTGGACAGAGATCGATTTTGACGATTCCGGCTGGGCGTCCAGTCCAGATGGAATCGGAGTCGGCTACGAACGCGGAGATGGCTACCAGGAGTTCATCGATCTCGATATTGAAAGCCGGATGTACAACCAGAACTCCAGCGTCTTTATCCGCATCCCCTTCGAGGTGGACGACCCGGCG